>JAIOQL010000252.1:0-9720 GCA_021413405.1 Leptospira sp. | reverse complement strand
TTTGTGCGGTCTTGAGGGATACTTTGAATTTGATGCGGAAGGGAGGGGAGGGATTGCAACTCTTTCAGAATTCAAAAGACGCGAGAAGAACAGGCTTGCCGCAGAAAACGGGAATGCATATCTTTTTTATGCGGGGAACTTATTTGGAAAGGATCGAACTCCAGAAAAGGTTCTTAAAATCGCAGATAGGGTTCCGTTTGACGGGATTTTTTTATCAGAAACAGACATTTCATTACTTGAAAAAAATTCTTCAAATCCCGGAAGAATATCAGCCTTGCTGACTTCAAAAAAGAATTTAATCGGAATCCAGGGAGAAAAAAGAATTCAGTTTGGAAATTTAACTCTGTTATTCTCTGAACATTTTACAGATCAGTCGTCGGGTGATAAAATAAATGCGAAATTAATTTTCTCTCCTCCTGTTGAAATACCTGGCGGAATTGTTTCGGAACCTGCGGATCCTCCGGAAATTTATTTTATCCGGAAAAATGATCTCTCCTCTTACTCCTATAAGCGTGGAATTTTTTATGCATATTGCACGGATAAACCCGGTGAAGTAGGAAAACTAAATTTGTATTTTAGGAATGGAAAATTGATCCGAAACAGGCAGGAATTTATTTATTTGAATTCGATGAATTCAAACCGTTCCTGGATTGATCCAAATCTTGAAGTCCAACAGGAAATGAAATAGAAAAAGGTTCTTTCTATTAGGCTGCAGAGTCACGGAGACTCAGAGAATTATTCTTTAAACAAACATTGTCCTGGACACTTTGCCCGGGGAAGTCAAAGGTAAAAAATTACCTATCGTCCGTTGGATTCCGGTCAAGCCGGAATGACAAATTTAATCTCTGTGCCTTTGTGTCTCCGTGGCAAAAGCATCATAGTGGTTTGCAATCAGTTCATCACAGAATAAGTATTTGTATTGCCCCCACCTTCCCAAAATCTGACTGTAGGGACAAACAGTATGGGATTAAATTGTGGAATCGTTGGACTTCCAAATGTCGGAAAGTCGACTATCTTTAATGCTTTAACTAAAGCAGGGGCTCAAATGGCTAATTATCCGTTCTGTACCATAGAGCCAAACAAGGGAATTGTAGAAGTGCCGGATAAACGTCTTGAAAGACTGGCTGAGATTTATAATCCAAAGAAAATCATTCCAACTGTTATGGAGTTTGTAGATATTGCCGGGCTCGTAAAAGGTGCAAGCCAGGGTGAAGGTCTGGGGAACCAGTTCCTTTCGCATATCCGGGAAGTGGATGCTATCTGTCATGTTGTCCGTGCATTTGAAGATGAAAATATAACACATGTTCACGGTAAAATAAACCCGGTCGAGGATGTAAGCGTAGTAAATTATGAATTGATTCTGTCTGATCTGGACAGCCTTGAAAAGCAGCACCTGAAAATAGTGAAAAGTGCAAAATCGGGAAACAAGGAAAGTATAGAAATAACACAGGTAATGGAAAAGATCCTCTCTGCTTTAAAAAGAGCGGAACCTGCCAGAAGCGTCGATCTGAATCCCGAAGAGAAGAAAATTGCCCTCAAGTTCAATTTAATAACGGTCAAACCCGTACTCTATTGTGCCAATGTTCTTGAGTCCGAATTAAAAGATAAAAATACATCACTTGTAAAAAGCGTTCAGGCTTTGGCAGAAAAAGAGAATGCAGGCTTTGTTGTTCTATCCGGTAAAATTGAAGAAGAAATTTCAGGTCTCGACCGGGCAGAACAGATTGAATTTCTGAAAGAACTTGGAGAGACAGAAAGTGGTCTTGACCGTATGATAAAAAGCGCCTACAAAATGCTAAATCTTGTAACATTCCTGACAGCGGGTGAGCAGGAAGTTCGCGCATGGACTACCTTAAAAGATAGTACGGCTCCGGTTGCAGCCTCTGTTATTCATTCGGATTTCGAAAAGGGATTTATTCGTGCAGAAGTGATGAATTTTGAAGATATCGATACATTGGGAAGTCCTGCAAAGGTTAAAGAAGTCGGGAAGTTGCGGGTAGAAGGAAAAGATTATATAGTCAAAGACGGAGACGTAATCTATTTCAGAATCAATGCTTAAACGTTAATTTTTCCAAGATCGTCAATATTCCTGGCTTCTCTTTCCAGGAAAATTTTTATAAACGGGCTCAGGTCTTTAATATTGCTGGTGAGTATATATCCTGCTTCCATTGTCTGGGTGAGCGAGGTCGCTCCAACCATAGACGCAGCAACTTTTATTGGAGCCATCACCAGTTTTATGAGAGGCAGTTTTGACAGAGAATAGAAGAAATTGAGAGCATCTCCGACCATCTGTATCTGCTGCCTGCGTTCCTCAAACCTTCCAACTTTCGATATTGCGATGATTAGATCTTCGATTGCTACACCGTTTTCAGAATATGAGTTTGAATCCTGGATCACCATAGCTGTATCTGTGTCGAGTGAATCCGTCAGGTTGTTTAATAGTATCAGCTGGTGAATATTATCTGTCATTGCTTTGCCGGCAATGGTTTTCAGTTTTTCATACAATCTTTCAAGAACGATGTCTCTTTCGGCTTTGTTTGGGGGGCAATAAAGATGATATTGCAGAAAATCGGGTATTGCATCGTACCCTTTGATCATGAGCTGGTCCGCGTATGTAAGTTTCAGGCGTTCAATAGTTGCCAAAACTACAAATGTTTTGATCGTTTCTAAATCTTTCGCCATGTAAGAAAATACTCTACAATGAGTATCGATTTAATAGCTTTTCAAACTTACCGAAATATGACAATAAAAAGTCATGTTATTCGACGCTATGATTCCAAAAAAGATTCCAGAAAAGCCTGATTTTCAGGCTTTATGGTTCCTTACTATCATTGCGCTTGTCTGCAAGGAAGGAGTCAGGCGTCCTAAGAGTCTCACCATGTCTTTTTTTGTCTCAGATTTACCTATTCTGACATAATATAAATCCGCTTCTTTGTGAAGATACGGGTTCATATTTTTTCCAATGTTATCTTTACGGATTTTCTTGAGAAATTTTAAGGCCTTTTCTCTTTTTGTAAAGGCTGCCAGCTGGATAGTGAAAAATTGCTGATTTGTTCCCGGGGTAACTGCTGCCTGATCCTTCCCGGAATCCTTATCTTTTTTTGCTCTTGCTGTTTTCTTACTTTTTATCCTGGGCATTTCTTCATTTGTTGAACCGGGAAAAGAAGACTGAATTTTATCCTTTGAAAATTTGTCCTTATTTTCATCTAATTTTTCCAGATCAACAAGCTCGGCATTTTTTCGGGAAACCGGGTTTTTTTCTGGTGCTAATTTGATTGCGGTCTCTGCTTTTTCCGGTGTTTCCGTCAGTCCGGCTGAAGGCAGTTCATACTTTTGCATTTCCGGCTGTGCAACTTCTTCTGTGGCCGGTCCGTTTGAATTCATATTTTTACGTTTACCTACTGACAGGCCGAGGAGAAAAAATGAGCACATTCCAACGATCAGCATTGTCATTATGATGCCGATTCTTTTGTTATCGAGATTGATTACATAAAACGTTCTTTCTTTCATTTTCCTGGTTCCTTTCTATAACTCATTATTTTGTCGTAAATTTCCCTGCATTTTGTCCGCAAATCGTCCGTAGTTTTATCGTTCTCAATATTAAAATCGGAGAGAGCCAATTTATCCTTGATACTCATTTGTTTTGAAAGCCTTGCAAAGAACTGGCTTTTCGTTATTTTGTCACGGTCTTTCGCCCGTTCATAAGCCGTATTTTCGTCCGTAAACACGGTTAGCGTCGCATCGCAGATTTTATCAGCCGCCGTTTCGAAAAGCAGAGGGATTTCCCAGGCAATTAACCTGCCGCCTCCGATCTCGCCGGTTAGCTGATGAAAATCTTTCCGGACGAGGGGGTGGATCAGTGCATTCAGGCTGTTGAGTTTTGCCGAATCAAAAAATACAAGTTCGGCTATTTTTCCGCGATCTATCTCTCCGGAACTGGAAAGTATTTCATTTCCAAGAAGTTCTACCAGTTTGTTTTTGATCGGTGAGCTGCTAGAAGTGTAAACCCTGGCAAGTTCATCTGAACTGATTCTAAAGGCTCCAAACTCTTCGAAGAATTTTGCCGCGCTGGACTTCCCGCCGCCAATTATTCCGGTAATTCCCAATATAAACCGTGTAGTCCAGAATTCCATCCGGATAACAATATAATTATAGTACGAAAAAGTACAAGATTTTTTTTGCTTTTTTCTGAAAATAGATACCGATATAAGTTAGCCACGGAGTCACAGAGGCCAGCGTACTATTTTTTTAGAAAGGCTTTCATTTTGGACATTTCCCGCGACTAAAACCCTGTGGCCGATTACTTTGTGTTACGAATTAAACCTCAAAATCTCTGTGTCTTTGCTTCTCTGTGGCTAAGACTCTTTCCGATAAAAAGTACTATTCATACAATGAATATAAAAAGAGAGTTCAAACTATGAAATACCTGGAAGCTTCGCAAATTATACCGGCAAAGGGAATGTCTTACACATTGTATGAAATTGAAGGAGAGGATCAGATCATCCGGATGATTACTCATATTCCGGATATTGATGAAGTTCATATATATCCAAAGCCCCCTGTAAAAAAATTGTACCGGCCTGAACTCTGTAAATCAGCAGATGAAACGGAATTTATCAGATTATGGAAACTCGGAGAAAGCCGCAAAAAAGTCTAAATTATTTTTACCTGTTGTCTGTCTCAATTTATTCAATTTAAAATTGACAAAGAACTCTTAAATTGAGAGTCGTATTCGCATAGGAGATTCGATATATGAAAATTATTTCAGCAATGCTGCTATCAGTGACAATGTTTGTATTACTGATTGACTGTGCAAAGACGGACGCGCAAAAGCAAAAGGAAGCAGATGATAAACTGACGACCCTCTACTTACTTTTACTTTTATCCAGGTCCTCATCCAGCTCAAGCAGTAGCAGCACCTGTAGTTTTTACGGTACTAGCGGGGGGTGTTCGAGCTCTACGCCTTATTCCTGCTCTAAAAGTTCATTGTGTTCCAGCTCCTCGACCTGTTCAAATCTAAGCTGTTCGGTAACGGGCACAGAAGACGCTAAAACCCAATTGTCATTGGCATATAAATGCGATGATAAAATTGCAGGGTGTGCAGTGAAAATACAAAAATAGTAATTTCAATAGCGCGCAAGAATGATTCCAAAATGATTCTTACGCGCTATTCTTGAGTGATTTTTCGGAAATATAGAATGTCTTAGATTCCCGATTTCAATTTATGCTGTCTTTCTTTCAAGTCCGGAAAAACTGCAGACAGCAATTTATAGAAATTTTTCGAATGATTGTGTTCTTTTAAATGACAAAGCTCATGGACTATCAGATAATCAATACATTCGATTGGGGCATGAATCAGTTTTAAATTCAAACTAATATTATGATTGATCGAACAACTTCCCCACCTCGATCTCATTTTTTTGATTTTAAAGCGGGCCACAGGCAACCCGAAAGATTTCATTAATTCCAGACAATGTTCGATCCGTTCTCCGAAAACCGTTTTCGCCTGATCCATAAACCAGTGATTCAATGCTTTTTTAATCAACGTCCGATTCTCTGTTTTTGATAGGGACACCAGAATATATTCGTTTTGGAGTTCTACTTTGGTATCTTTGGCCGTAACAATTTTCAGAAGATAGTCTTCTCCCAGAAACCTGTGTGTTTCTCCCTGAAGATATTCTTTGGGGAGTACCTGGGGCCTGTAGTTTCCGAAATGTTCCTGTTTTTTGATTATCCACTTTGCTTTCTTAATTATGCGGTTTTGAATATCTGTTGAGCGGACAAAGAGTGGTGCTTTCACCAGAACGGTTTTGTCCGGGTAAACAAAGATTGCGAGTGTCCTCCGGTTGGTTCTGATCAGAGAATAGTTTATTTTCTTTGCTTCAAAAGTCACTGAGTGCTGCTCAGCGATGATGTCTTTACTTAGAATCAATTTATCGCCAGTTCCTTGAATTTTTTTATTTAAGAAGCTTTGTAAAAGTGAGGATTAGAACGATTTTCTCAAGGTCTTTTTTATTTCTATACTGATTGGATTCCGGTCAACGGAAATAAAGAGAAGGTTTTCCATAGATACAAAACACAAATCAGATTCCTGTCTGAGAAAAGTAGCAGGCTACCATTAAAACGGAAAATCAGGTTGATATTTTTGAAAAACAAATTACACTGTGACAATGTGCGATACATCACTAGCAACAGAAAAATTTACGGGTAGCACCAGACGGGTTTTCGCTAAAAATTCGGACAGGGAACCAAATGAAGCTCAGGCGATTTTGCATCAGGGGCGTATGAATCATCCTGCCGGGTCCCTTCTCAAAACCACCTTTATTTCGATTCCACAGGTTCCGACAACGTATGAAGTTCTATTATCCAAGCCGTTTCAAATGTGGGGTGCGGAAATAGGAGTGAATGAAAATGGTGTGGCGATCGGGAATGAAGCAGTGTTCACAAATCTGAAGAAACCTAAGCGCAATGAAGGTCTCACCGGGATGGACTTGATTCGACTGACTTTAGAGAGAAGTAATTCAGCCGTGGAAGCATTGGAAACGATCACTTCTTTGCTCGAGACGTATGGACAGGATGCCTGTGGAGGATATGAAGATTCCGGATTTTTTTATCACAACAGTTTCATAATCTCTGACGGTTCGAATGGCTTTGTGCTTGAAACTGCGGATAAATTTTGGGTAGCAAAAAAAATTGAAACCTATTACGCCATTTCAAATGGCCTGACGATTGAATCCGATTATTCCTATTCCTCCAAAAGCCTGGAAGATAAAATTACAAAAATGGGTCTTCGGAAGAAAGGAGAAGAATTTTCATTCCGAAAGGCATTTTCAGATAAATTTTATACAAAAATGAGTCACTGTCAGGAACGCAGGTCAAATCATGAAACTAATGCGGTAAGCCTTGCGAAAAAAACGAATACGTATTCTGCGCAAAATGCGATGAAAGTTCTTCGCTCTCATTCGAGTGATGATTCGCGATTTGAGGTCAGAAATTCGGATATGAATTCAATTTGTATGCATGCCACCGGACTTTTTACACCGAGTAATACAAATGGATCACTTGTTGTTGAATGGGATACATCTCCTAAGAGTCCCGCTCCTTTCCGGGTCTTCTATACAGGAACATCCAACCCCTGTTTATCAGTTTTTAAGCCATTTTTCTTTGGGACGAAAAATCTTCAGAACCATTCTCTTTTATCTCCCGGAAGCAGTGCGGATGGATCTCTCTGGTGGAATCATGAAAAAATTTCGAGAAGGGCAAATTTTGATTACCAGTCAGTCAGTTCGCTTATGATGGCGGGAACCGATAAACTCGAGGAAAAATATTATAGAGAGTCAATCAATTCTCTTACAGATCAGAAAAAATCAGAAATCCAGTTGGAAGCGCTGGAAGAAAATGCAAAGTTTCAGGATAAAATCTTAAAAGAGCTGCAGGAAAAAAGGATTGGTCATTCGCTATGGACATCCCCTGTTTTTCAGATTTATTGGAAAAACCAAAATAACAAAGCCGGTTTAATGACGTAAAAATAATTTTGTGTTCCGGACAAATATCCTGAAACACGAAGTGTGAATTTTTATGAGCAATGCGCTGTCTCTTCTTATTTCAGAAAAAATTCCGGAACAGGCTGCGCGTAATTTATTGCACTGGTATGAAAGGCTTGTTGATGATATTATAGAAAATTATAATAGGAAACAAAAACCGGAAATCACTCAAAAGGGAAAGTTTCTACTGGCCATCAGCGGTTCTCAGGGTTCCGGAAAATCAACTCTTGCATATGTTTTGCCGGAGATTTTCAGACAGAAGGCAAATCTGATTGCAGATGGATTTTCCCTTGATGATTGTTATAAGACAAAGGCCGAACGAATGGCAATGGCACGGAAAATTCATCCTTTGTTTTTAACTCGTGGTGTACCGGGCACTCATGATCTGAGTCTGGCTGAAAAAGTTATTGATTCGTTATTCACGGGGCAGGGAAGAATCCCTGCTTTTGAAAAGAGCAAAGATGATCGGGCAGATGAATCTGCCTGGAGAAAAATTTCCGTTGCGGTGGACATAGTCATTGTTGAAGGCTGGTGTATGGGTTGTCCGCCGGAGTCAGAGGACGCTCTGATTTTACCGGTCAATGAACTGGAAGCAAACGAAGATCCGGATGGAAAATGGCGTCGTGAAATTAATGGTCAGCTAGAAGAAAATTACCGGACTTTTTTTTCAAAGTTTGATTATTTGGCAAGTTTGCTTGCGCCCGGTTTTGATGTTGTTTTTGCCTGGCGTAAGCTACAGGAAGAAAAATTGAGAGAGAAAAATCCCAACGAAGAAGGGCTGATGGGCGACGCGCAATTGAGCAGGTTTATCCAGCACTATGAGAGATTGACGAGGCACATGCTTCGGACACTCCCCGGATTGTCTGATGCAGAATTGCAATTGAACAGGCAGCATGGAATCATAGGACTAAGATGTTCGTCAAAAATCTGAAAATACAACTCTCACCTCAAAATTTTTTTTCCGGGAATTTATTTGAATGACACGACTCTTTAGATTTATCTTTTTTCGATAAATCTTTTTACTTTCTTTATGAATTCCGGCGGTGCTTTTCTTGGTTTCGAAGTTGAAAGAGTTACAAACAACTGCTCGTCTCTCATGCTTGAGATTATTGCTCCATCAGCGCTTACAATGTCCTGCCGGAAGTAGAACCTGATTTTTTCAACCGATTCAATCCAGCTGTGCAGGGTGATTTTGGTTCCGGGCTTTGGTAATTCGTATATTTGGATTTCACCACCCATAAAAAAAGTTGTGGAATCAGTCTCTTGGATGAAAGATAAATCCACTATTTCATTGAAAAACAAAAATCTTCCTTCCTCGAAAATTTTCCAGACTGCCTCAGAAGGTAAATTCCAGAAGCAGCTCATATCACTGAACAGTATGTTGATTTTATGTTTCAGAGTATTTTGCTTCTGGTTTCTTTTTTGAATTTGTGACTCTTTCCAGTTTTCAGCAAGAAGAGGAATGTCTTTTAAGATAATTATTTCTCCCGACGGTGCTTTCAAATAGGAAGTTGCAAAAAGTTCACAAACTTTTTTTCCGGTGGAGTCTGTAATGTGGTGCTTAAAATAAAGAATTCCGGGGTTATCTCTTGCCATCTCTGTTTCCACAGTTAACAATGAATCTGCAAATTGTTGGCTCAAAAATCTGACGAATGTTGAACCAGAAACATATTCAATTCCATTTTCCAGGCAAAAGGGAACCGGATAACCTAAATCTTCCAGCAGCGAAAATCTTGCATTGTAACCAAATCTTTCATATGTCCTGCTTGTCACATGACGATTCCAATCCAAATCATGGAGGTGTGTTCGAAGTGAAATTGTTTTTAATAAAGCCACAAATGTAAAGTGATCACCGGGTCGTTATCTGTAAATGTATTTCTAATTCTGGGCAAAGGCAATCTGATTCAGGTTCATTTTGTCAGAATTCAAACGGTTACAATAATCCCCTTTTTTTCAAAATGTCCATGAGACGTTCTGTGTAGATTATGGAATCGCCGGCTGATAGATGTGACCATTCCGGACAATCAAAATTGGAGAGCCCGGAATAATCTTCGAAATGAATTCCCGTTGCTCCTGTCTCGGCGATGAGCCGATCCCAGAAAAGTTTGCGGGGTGTAAGGCGTTTTTCCAACTTCAGGAGCTCACCCGAAGACGGATGGTTCACGAAAATGACCCT
>JAIOQL010000082.1 GCA_021413405.1 Leptospira sp. | reverse complement strand
ATAGATTATCTGTGTCTGAATCAGCTATGTTGGGAACGGATCAAAATCTTAAAAATGGGCAACAGATCGATCCAGGAAAAATGCATCTAATCGCCGATTTTCCGCATCCACAGAATATGGCCGGATTGTATGAAAAAATATTTAGAAAGAAAATTATAGAAAAAACGGCGGTAAAATCAGACATTGATGCCATTCTTGAATCTATTATATTTGGAAGTACAGTCTCCGCAGAAAAATCCGGTAAGAGAGTTCTTATTAAATCTGACGGGATCTCAATGTGGATAGATTTTAGAAAAGTAGATGAAAAATATTTAGATCAGGAAATTTTTATTGAAACTGTATTTGTTCGCGATAAAAGAAATTCATCAGGGTATCGTAGCATTCCAGAGAAAACCAGGATCTACAAAGGAAAGGCTCCAGCACTCTTGATATTAAATCCAAAGGAAATAGCAAGGAACCTGAATGATGATAACATACCTATGGTAAAATGCTTTGTGAAGGGAAGGATTCTTGAAATAAAGTAAATGTAACCGTCCGTCAGAAAGGTTAATTATGATAACAAAATGAATAGTAGCGAAGAAATCATTGGAAATTCTAAGGAAATTTCAAGAATCCGGCACAAAATAAAGCAGGCTTCTGACTCTCAAGTTTCCATTTTACTCGAAGGTGAATCCGGTACGGGAAAAGATTTATTATCCAGATATTGTAGCAGTGGCGGTAATATTTCTTTCTATAAAAAATTCGATTGCGAAATTTTGGAAAGTAGTGCCAGCACAAATTTTTTTATGGACATGGCAGAACGCAGTGCCGAAAAAAATTCTCAATCAATAGCTAATTATACATGGTATCTTGATCACATAGAAGACTTAAATATGGCTTTACAGGCAAATCTGCTAAGTTTTCTCGAAAGCCCTGCGGTGATTCGCAGTGAAAAAATTAAGATTCAAATTAGAGTAATTTCTTCAACGTCTGTTGAACTAAAAGATAGAGTCCGGGATGGGAAGTTCAGGGAGGATTTATATTACCGGATATCAGGAGTAAAACTGATGATACCGCCATTGCGTGAAAGAAAAGAAGATATTCCATTTCTGATTTCACATTTTCTAAAGATGTATTCCCTGAAGTTTGAAAAAAAACAACCAGAATTCTCCGCTGACGTCCTAAACCTTTTTCAATCACATTATTGGCATGGAAATGTCCGGCAATTGGAAATGTTAATTTCGGGAATTTTAACTCTTCATGCTAGAGGAACCATTAGCCTAAAAAATCTGCCTGAGGAATTCTTTACGCAACCGGTCATTTCGGCTGGAAAAGAATTGAATGTTGTCCCGGGTATTGCGATGAAAACATACGAAAAGGAGATTATACGGAAAAATCTGATGTTTGTTAACGGGAATAGGGCAAAGGCCGCGATCCTGCTCGGAATATCCGAAAGAAATTTATACAGGAAACTTATTGAGTTTGGAATGCAATAATTTATTATAAATTGAACTAGCGCGCAAACAGGACTATTGTTTCAAAGTAAGGAGTTCGCGGAAAGAAATCAAAGGCTGATATTTTTTTAATCTCATAGCCGGATTCAAGAATTTTCTTTGAGTCCCAGGCAAGGGTTATATAATTACAGCTGGAATACACAATGAATTTGGGTAAAAATTTTGAAATGTTATCAAGGACAACTTTTCCCAAACCATTTCGTGGAGGATTTGCAACCCACGCATCCGATTCCAGATCGGCTTTATCGGGACTTTTCATATAAATATCTCTCTGTAGGAATTTTGCATTCTTGATTTCATTCTTGTTTGCATTTTCAATGCAGGATTCGATTGCTCTTCTATCCATCTCATAGCCTGTGAGAGATCGGCACATTTCGGCAATGAACAGGCTTAGCAACCCCGAACCGCAAAATAATTCGAGAACATCAAAATTTGAAAAATCGATCATCGAGGATATTTCACTAATCCAGTTGTCAATCAAAAAACGGTTTATCTGAAAAAATCCGTTAGGCGGTATTGTAAGTAGTTTGCCTTTGATCCGGAATGAGCTGCGATTAGATTCATATCGGATAATTCCTGCATCGGTGAGCCTTATTTTAATTTCCCGTTTTCCGTCAGCTTTGAATGATTTTATATATTTGTTTAACTGATCCGGAAGATTTTTGCAGCCGTTTGCAGGAAGAGGGATGATTTCATTGCTATTAAATTTATAGAAACCTTTTTGAATACCCGATGTTTTTATTTGCGCATTATTCCGATAAGCCAGTGGGCTTGCAATGTGAAATATAAAATCCGCAGAAACATTTAACTCAGATTTCAGTAGATTACTTTTTAGTTTGATTTCCTCTTCATAACTGATGTGTCGATATGTGCACCCGCCACAGGAAAGAAAGATTTCGCAATCTGAATTAATCCTCGAATCAGAGGGATTAATCACTGACGTTGTTCCGACAATCTTAGCCTTTTTATTATCTTTTATGTACTTTGCGAGAACAGTTTCGCCAGGAATTGCTCCAAAGATAAAATATGTCTCATTATTTATGTGGCCGATAGTTAAACCCCCATTCACCCATTTCTCAGCTTTTATCTCAATTTCGTTTTTCACTCAATTTCCCTGATTCCTTTGTATTCACCTTGACAGGAAGCCACTTTCAGAACACAAAGTCATTACATTTTGGAGAGGTGGCTGAGTGGTCTAAAGCAGCGGTCTTGAAAACCGTCGTGTGAAAGCACCGTGGGTTCGAATCCTACCCTCTCCGATCGGGAGACGTGCCTGAGTGGCCGAAAGGAGCAGTTTGCTAAACTGTCGTACGGGGTAACCTGTACCCAGGGTTCGAATCCCTGCGTCTCCGAATATGTGGATTCGAATGCTTGCCGGGCGTTAGATTCCGGCGATCTGGTTGTATCGTTGCGAACGGGAATTCGAACGGGATGTTTTATATGCCGGAAAATCGCTTTAGGTGCCGAGCTAAAGTCAGTGCGTATCCAAAATACTGAAAAATTCTGGATTAACTACGTTTTCTGAATAAATAATAATCAGAAAGATTACAATGGAAAATGGTGAAAATAACATAACATCTGGACCTTCTGTTCTTTTGACCCAAAATTCAATCTGGCAGGAACTCAAAAATGCAATCCGGGGCACAGAAGCGGATTACACAAAAATTGGTCTGAGAAGAGCTATCTTCCTTTTGGCAGTACCAATGATTTTGGAATTAGTAATGGAGTCCACGTTTGCGATCGTGGATATATTCTTTGTCGGTAAACTCAGTTCCTCAGCTGTGGCAACAGTCGGCCTGACAGAAACTTATTTATTTCTATTATATTCTCTGGCGATGGGCCTGGCCACAGCTGTCACCGCAATAATTGCCAGAAGAATTGGCGAAAAAAATACCGGTGATGCAGGAATTGTTGCAATCCAATCAATTTTTCTGGCAGTATTGTGTTCTATTCCTTTTGCAATTTTGGGAATTTTCTTTTCAAAAGAATTGCTAACTCTGATGGGAGCGGATGCCTGGAGTATTGAGCATGGCTATCACTATACCCAATGGATGCTCGGTGGAAATATTGTTATAGTTCTACTCTTTGTTATAAACGCTATTTTCCGTGGTGCTGGTGATGCAGCAATTGCGATGCGGGTTTTGTGGATTGCAAACGGTTTAAACATCGTTTTGGATCCGCTTCTTATTTTCGGATGGGGACCTGTGCCGGCGTTTGGAATTGAAGGAGCGGCCATCGCAACGAATACCGGTCGTGGAGTTGGAGTGTTACTGCAATTGTGGATTCTTTTCAAAGGAGGAAAACACATTCATGCAAAACTTTCACAACTTTATTGGGATGCAAAGGTTATCCTGAATATTTTCATTACTTCACTCGGAGGGGTTGGACAAATGCTTATAGGAATGACCTCCTGGATTTTTCTGATGAGGATTCTCGCGAATATTGGGAGTGAAGCAGTTGCAGGATCAACCATTGCACTACGAATTATGATGTTTACACTCATGCCTGCCTGGGGACTTTCCAATGCAGCAGCAACGCTTGTTGGCCAAAACCTGGGAGCAGGAAACCCGGAACGTGCAGAGTCTTCAGTCTGGAAAATTGGATTTTATAATATGATTTTTTTAATTGGTGTTGGTGGCGTATATTTCGCTTTCAACAAGCAACTGGTGGCCATTTTTACTGATGACGCGCGTGTTATTGCAATTGGAGCAGAATGGCTTCAGATTCTTTCTTATTCCTACATTGTTTATGGCTGGTGGATGGTTTCGGTACAGGCGTTTAATGGTGCAGGGGATACCAGTACTCCTACGAAAATCAATCTTGTTTTCTTCTGGTTTATTCAAATACCACTATCGTATTTTCTCGCCATCCAACTTGGATGGGCACATTCGGGAGTTTTCTGGGGAGTTTTCTTTTCCGAAACATCGGTGGGATTGTTTACACTCTGGCTTTTTTCAAAAGGTAGCTGGAAAACTATAAAAGTTTGATCGAAAAAGTAATTGGAAAATGCTCTTGACCGCATCAATAACTTTGTAAATCCTTTCCGAAACTATAAAATATATGTCATCAGGTAAATTTTCAGTCGGCGATATTTCAAAAACAATTGAAAAGGCTACGGATCATCTCAAGGGAGATGATAAGCCTGAGTTATATGCAGCCATAGCTTACATTCCCTTTGTTGGCTGGATCATTCCGTTTGCATTTAGAAAACATCAAAAACTTTGCGAGTTTCACGCAAAACAGTCTTTTAAGGTAAATCTGGGAATTGCGGGAATACTATTTACAATCTGGATCTTACGGTATTTTCCCATAATTAGCTGGCTTTTAACATTAGTAAAATTTAATCCGATAGTAACAGATTTTTTGAACTATGCAGCCTGGATTCTGTTGATTGGCTATAGTGTGCTTGGTGCTTCGAAGGCATATAACAAAGAAATGTATGAGCTTCCTTTAGTTGCGGAAATTGAAGAGAAAATAAAGGACATTTCCTCTGGAAATAAAAGCAAATCTAAATAAAATCAGGTCTTATTCCGAAGATTTATTAAAATCCGAAAAGTTTCTAATAACCTTTGCACTTCTCCCTTTGTTCTTTACCTGGCTTTTTGTTCTGAGCTACAGGTCTTCTGATTCAAAAATCCGCTCCTATTGTATATACGCTTCTATTTTTAGTGTGTATTTCTTTATTCTCTTTTTTATTAGCTTCCTTTTCAGTTTTTTTCCTTTTATAGGGCCATATCTTGCGAATCTGATACACCTGATAGCAGTTCTGTTATATCTATTCCTGAGCGGATTTTTTATTTACGGCTTTCTCAGAAATAGAAATGTTGAATTGAAGTTAGTTCAATTACACTACAAGTATTTTTCCGACTTCCTGACGTAAGCGCCCATAGCTCAACTGGATAGAGTATTTGACTACGGATCAAAAGGTTGGGGGTTCAAATCCCTCTGGGCGCAGATTGCTGAATGGAAAATAAATTCATAGGTTCTCAGATAGAGAGAGAATTTTTGAAAAGCTTCCTGGATAAAATATCACTTTTTCCGGGAGAGATTCCTTCTTTTACCCAAATATTTCATCAGGGAAGTATAATCGCCGAGTCAATAAACCGGGTTGAATCCGAAAAAAATTCGCTTCTCCACAGTGAAATTTTAGCAATTACAGAAACTCAAAAAGCAATAGGAAGTAAATATCTCGATAAATGTGAACTTTTTACAGTTATCGAACCATGCCTTATGTGTGCAGGCTCTATCATCAAGGCCAGAATAAAGAAAGTGCATTATTTTTTATCATCCGAAAAACAGTCTGGTATTTCATCCATAAGTGTTGAGAATATTTATTCCCAGAACAGTTTTCCCGAACTCACTCTTTCTAAGAATTCAGAATTCCGGAACATAGTGAAGACTTTTTTTAAGGATAAAAGATAGTTTTATCTTGACTCCCCGATAATTCATAGAATTCAATTATTGTATCTGGAGAAGTGTCAGAGTGGTCTAACGTGCACGCTTGGAAAGCGTGTGTGCCAAAAGCACCCCGGGTTCGAATCCCGGCTTCTCCGAAATTCTCTTTATGATCGAAAATCATCTCGTACTATCAAGAAAATATCGTCCGCAAATTTTCAAGGATGTTATTTACCAGGACTTTGCTGTTAACGCACTACAAAATGCCCTGAAATCGGGCAGGATTGGTCACGCATATATTTTTTTCGGCCCCCGCGGTGTCGGTAAAACTACGATAGCGAGAATTCTGGCGAAGCGTCTCAATTGCGAAAATCCTACTGAAAACGAACCTTGCAATGAATGCACATCTTGCATAGAAATAATGAAGGGAAATTCAAATGATGTGCTTGAAATTGACGCAGCAAGTCATCGTGGAATCAATCATATCAGGGAGCTCCGGGAGAATGTAAAATTTTCCCCAATGGGGGGAAAATATAAAATTTATATAATTGATGAAGTGCATATGTTGACACCTGAGTCTTTCAATGCGCTGCTAAAAACTTTGGAGGAACCTCCTCCTCATGTAGTCTTTATTCTCGCAACTACAGAATTTCATAAGATCCCGGAAACTATTTTGTCCAGGTGCCAGGATTTCATATTTAAGAAAGTGCCACTTTTAAATCTCCAATCATACGCAGAACATCTTTGTAAACTTGAAAATATCAAATATGATGATGAAGGGATTTTTTGGCTCGCAAGGAAAGGTGACGGATCAGTCCGGGATTGTCTTTCTTTCATGGAACAGGCAATGATTTTCACTGACTCAGTTCTGACTGGTGAACTTCTCAGGAAAATGGTTGGTTATACCGGCATTAATACCCACACGACACTGCTTACACAAATTCTGAACGATAGCGATTATATTTCGGCCATAAAAACGATTCAAAAACTTTTTATCGATGGGGAAGATTTAGTCAAATTTGTATGGGATTTTCTCGATTTTTTGAATGCCCTGACTCTAGTAATGGAGAATCTGGGTGAGCGGGAAAATGTAAACCTGCCCGCTGAAGACATAAGAAGAATGCAAAATGAATTTTCGGGAATTAATCTGGAAACATTGAATTACTTGTCAGAAAAAATATATTCTATATATGAAAAACTCCTCATGTTGAAATTACGAAGTTCCTTCGAAGTAAAAACCTACCTGGAAATTCAAATGCGGAAACTTGCATTTGATATGAATAAACCTTCTTTGAGTGGCGTGCTTGAAAGAATCAATCAACTGACGCAGGCTGTTCAGGGTGAAATAAACTCCATTCCAAAAGATAGCATTTTGAAGGTCGGAACTGTTGAAAACGATGCTCATGGAAAAATAAATGATGTGGAATCGCTAATTAAGGAACAATTTGCGGGAACGGAAGTTGATTCATCAAAAATGCCTGACTTGGGAAAATAGAGCAGTCTTCGAGGTGTGATAATGTTTGATAATCCGGGAAAATTAACAGAGATTTTTTCAAAAATGAATGATCTGAAGAAGCAGATGGAAGAAGCTCAAAAACGTGTTTCAAAAATGAGAGTTTCTGCATCGGCTGGAGCGGGAATGGTTACTGTAACTGTAACCGGAGACAACGTCATTACAAATATCGAAATCAACAAAGCTCTTTTTACTGCCGAAGATGCAAAAATGTTAGAGGACCTGATTATTTCCGCAACAAACGAAGCTTTGAAAAAAGCAAAGGAATCAATGGCTCACGAAATGAAGGCCATCTCAGGTAGTATGGTGAATCCGGAAGATTTCAACAAATTTTTTGGAGGAACCGGTGTCTGATGATCTTTTCATAAAAATGGTGAGTACCCTAACTTCCTTGCCGGGTATCGGAAAGAAGAGTGCTTATCGCATCGGATTTTTTTTGCTCAGGGCTGACGATGCAACTTTTAAACAATTCATTTCCAATCTGACTACAGTGAAGGAGCGATTGAAATTCTGCTCAGTTTGCGGAGGATTAACAGAATGGGAAATTTGCGATATCTGTTCTTCTTCAAACCGGGACAGTTCAATTATTTGTGTCGTCGAGCAGCCTGAAGATATATTCTTCATCGAGAGCACCGGTGAATATAAAGGAAAATATCATGTATTGAATGGTTCGATTTCGCCGTTAGACGGAATTGGTCCCGATCAATTGAGAATAAAGAGCCTCATTGTCAGAGCTGAACAGGATGCAGTACATGAAGTTCTGATTGCAACAAACCCTACAATTGAGGGCGATGTCACTGCTGCATATATCCACAACATTCTCAAAGAAAAAAAAATCAGGGCAACAAGGATTGCGCACGGGGTGACAGTCGGAAGCACTATCGAATTCGCAGATCAATACACACTTGGAAAAGCAATCAGATCAAGACTGGTGCTTTAGAATTTTTGTTCTACAGTAAAAAATGCTTCTCTGATGTATCTGCCATATACAGGATAATTATTCAAAGCATTATATTTTCCCGTGTTGGTATCATTGAGTGCATTTAGTCCATCAGCCGCAATAAAGAGTCCCGATCTAAAAAGGATTTGCAGATCACGAAAAACGTTCCATCTCAAATTGAGATTATATTCCTGGCCAAGATAGTTTGATGAACTTTTCCAGTTATCAGCATTGAAAGATCTGTTACTTTCGATATGCGGAGATTTATTGGCATAAAGCCTGTAGTAACCGATTGTTAATTGCAACGGACCATATACCAGTACATTGGCATAGCTGCCATATTCAATCAGGCCTGTCATGGTTTTTCCATTGAAGAGCGCATAACCCCCGGTAAAGTCAATCGCGATGTTTGAAATTGAATATCCCGGAGCGAGGGTACGGTAGCCCCCGCCTCTGTAGGAAGCATTTACGATTCTGCGAGCGGACTTTCCCTTCGTTCAATATTCCGTGAATTACGAAACTGAATTTTGTCAGATTAACTTCATTGAATAAACCGTGCCAGAAAAGATGTCCGGTTTCTTTTTCCGGATCGGTGTTATCATCGTCATCAGAGAAATATGTATAAATTTCGTTTTTCATTGATCGGATAATATTTAACTTAACTTTGGCAAAAAGAATATTTGCTTTAATATTCTTAGTGCTTCTGAATCCGTTTGAGTCCGGATTAGGAGGAGTTCTATCCCTGGCAAGAATCCAGCCCCCTTCCAGTGTCGTACTATATTTTGGAATATCTTTTGTAATCAATGCACCGGCGCCGTTCGCAAGCAATACACGCCCTTGTGCAGAAGAAAATTGCTGAATTCCTGTGCGGATCGCGATATTTTCTGAAGGAATTTTGAAGTTAACATATAAAAAGTTTGTCTGGACATTCGCAGCGGATATCTGATTGAGCTCACCTCCACTACCAGGTCCCGATAAATACGGATCGTTTGACGTATTGCTTATTCCGCGCCCACCGAATGGGATGTCTCCAACGGCGATTCCCCATATCCCATCAATGTATCTCGATGACACAAAGTTCAGATTGAGCAGGACCCTTGTATCAAAATAATTTAATTTTTCTTTGTTCGGCTTAAGAGTTGCCGGTTGACCTGTTGATCTGGTTGCTATGTCATTGTTTACTGCATTCTGGTTTGCTGTAGACTGTTGATTTGCTTCGGATTGTTTATTATAAACGGGCTGAGTGGAAGTTGAACGGTTTAGCAACGCGTCTCTCTCCAGGTTAAATCCGCGAACCCGAAGGGAACCACTAAATTCTAATTTTGTGCTTTCCTCCTTTTCCTGAGAATAAATTGAAAAGCAGAGAAAAAAAAATAATACAAACAGCTTTGTCAATTTTTTTTAACCCAACCGTTGCCACTGAAGTATTTATATCTTAGCGAATTTATTCTTCCTGTCCGCTTCATCTCTTTTAAAAAAAAGTTCAGGTTTAGCACTAAAATGGTATCATTCTTCGGAATCATTACACTCAGGTGTTCCTCAGATACCGGATTTAAAAGCGGAAGATAGTTCGATCTGAGCGATGGATATTTTTGTAATAAAGCTTCAATATATAGCCCTTCCGCTACGAAGCAATTTACATTGTTTCTTTTCAATGCGTCAAGCGCAAGGTCGTAGGAAAGATAGGAAAGAATTGGGAACTTTGAAAAATTAGCAGTCAGAAATCTTTGGGGGGCGGAAGGAGATTTTACAGACATCGAAATACCTGTTTGTGTTAATAAATCAAACAGATCTTTAAAAGGCTTCGTAGCTATGAGCTGACCCTCAGGCTCCGGCGGTAGAACTGATTTGGTAACGAGTCCGGCGGCGGTTGTAATCAGATAGGGATCGCTAAAACTTACTTCTCTGGCCCGTGCGAGATTTGAAGTGAATCCAGCAATCGAAATGTCAGCTTCACCCTTGTTTATTGCTGTAACGATCTCTTCAAATTCTATCAAAGGGATAATTTTTAATTTTACACCCAGGTATTCAGCATAAGCGAGTGCAAGT
>JAIOQL010000081.1 GCA_021413405.1 Leptospira sp. | reverse complement strand
ATACATACTTGGTGATGCAAGTCCCCAGTGCGGATTTTACACTTATAAATTACCATCATTTATCACAAACCCTTCAGGCAATTTCACATCGGAAACCGGAAAATCTATAACGATTGGAGTGAGGCTTAGTGATCCTCCTTCTGAAGTTGTAGATGTTTCAGTCAACGTTTCGAGTAATAACGAAGCGAGACTTTCAGCTACTTATATGCAATTTAACCAAAACAACTGGAACAAAGATCAGGTAGTGACTTTGGCCGGACTAGATGACAACGCTTTCGATCTGAATCAGCTTTATTATGTTCAGCTGAAAGGATCCAGTAAGGATGATGCATTTAATAATATTCAAAAAGCATTGCCGTTCACCAACAACGACAACGAGCGTAAAATATTTGTGACTTCAGTTGCCTATTTGGGGAGTTCCCTGGGATTTGTTTCAGGTGCTGATGCAAAATGTAACGCTGATCCGAATAAGCCGTCAGATACACTTGTCTATAAAGCTCTGATCGTAGACAATTCCGGTTGCAACGGAATTCCTTGCAGACGGGCGTCTTTTACTGCTAATACAGGAGATAGCCAGATTGATTGGGTTCTGTCACCTGATTCTGATTTTTATAGAACTGATAAAACTACTTTTCTGTTTCGTTCAAATGCGAATGGGATTTTTGTTTTTGGAAATTTTAC
This sequence comes from Leptospira sp., assembly GCA_021413405.1. GTDB lineage: Bacteria > Spirochaetota > Leptospiria > Leptospirales > Leptospiraceae > JAIOQL01. The sequence continues at coordinate 2,935 of JAIOQL010000081.1, read as the reverse complement.
AAATCCTATGACTCCGGGCGCATTCAGTGTATGGACAGGGATCAGCGGAAATTGGACTACTTTTGTTGCCAGTGATTGCACAAACTGGAATGGCGGAGGAAGTGGAACCCAGGGAAACACGAGCCTGACAGCTTCCGGCTCGTTATCCGGTGCAGGTCCGGGCTGTGGCGGTTCCGCGAACCTGATTTGTGTTCAGCAATAATCAATCCTCGCCAGCAAATTTCAGACGGAATTCTTCGTTGGAAATGATCTGAAAAAACATATCCAGTTTTGCCAGTTTAAATACATTGAGTATCATTGGTTTTAAACCGACCAGGATCAATTTACCCTTTTGGTTCTTGATATTGTTGAGAGATTTGATCAAAGAACCAATCCCGGACGAATCGATATAGTCCAGTTTGTTCATATCTATTGCAAGAGTATCCGGATTTGTCTCCAGCTGTTTATTGAAGATTGTTTCAAATTCTTCAGTGGATTCAATGTCAAATTTTCCATGAATCTCGATGACTTTTACTTTGCCTACTGTGTTTAACTTTAATTCCATGAATCAAACCTTGCCTTTTAGGACGTGCGAAAAAAATTTTATTTTTATTTTATTAAAAATCAACTTATAAATCGTATACATAGAAATCAATTTGAATTTACTTTTTCAAAGTCCAATATAGTAGAAACAGGCCCAAAGCAATGATTCAACCAATAGAACAGGCAATCGAGGAAATTAAGGCAGGAAAAATGATCATCCTGGTTGATTCTCCTGATAGAGAAAATGAAGGGGATCTGTTGATTGCTGCGGAATTTGCAGACAAAAACAGCATTACAATTTCTATACTTATTAATGAAAATAGCACTAAAGATGACCTGGTAAGGCCTGGTCACCTGTTTCCTCTGGAGGCTGTAAAGGGAGGGGTGTTACGTAGGGCGGGACATACGGAGGCATCGACTGATCTTTGCGCCCTCGCAGGGCTAAAACCGGCTGCTGTGATCTGTGAGATCATGAATGCGGATGGTACTATGGCAAGAATCAATGATCTTAAATCATTCGCCGAAATTCACAATCTCAAAATATACACGATTGAAGATCTGATACGTTACAGAAGGCAAAAGGAAAAACTGATAGAACTCGAGGCCGAAGCCCGTCTTCCGACTGAATATGGGGAATTCACTGTTCGTGCCTATTCTACTCTGATAGATGATAAAATTCATGTAGCACTCATAAAAGGAAATATTACCAAAGAAGACGAAGTGCTCGTGCGGGTTCATTCAGAATGTCTGACAGGAGACACATTTATGAGCAGCCGGTGCGATTGCGGTCCCCAACTTCACAGTGCGTTAGGCGCCATTGAGAAAGAAGGAAAAGGTGTTCTTTTGTATATGCGGCAGGAAGGGCGTGGAATCGGTCTGATCAATAAACTCAAAGCATATACTATACAGGACACAGGGCTCGATACCGTGGAAGCAAATGAAAAGCTGGGATTTGCGGCAGATCTCCGTGATTATGGAATTGGGGCACAGATTCTCCGTGACATAGGGGTTGAAAAAATGAGACTCATGACAAACAACCCGAGAAAAATTGTAGGTCTCGAAGGATATGGGCTTTCTGTGATTGACCGTGTCCCGATCGAAATGCAATCAGTGGATGAAAACCACAGGTATCTGCTTGCCAAAAAAAATAAATTGGGTCACATCCTTGGTATTCTTTAACTGCTGGAATTTTTTCTGAGGAAAGTCTATTTTCTGGAATTAATTTTTACAAAAAGACCTTTGCGCTGACTATGGACTGGTTATTTTTACTTTTCGCCGGTATGTTTGAGATCGGTTGGCCGATAGGTCTGAAACTTTCTCAAACTACAGAGAATAAATTTTTTTGGTTAGCCGTATCTGTTCTTTCTTTGTCAGCGAGCGGTGTCTTCTTATGGATGGCACAAAAAACGATTCCTATGGGAACAGCCTATGCTATTTGGACCGGGATCGGGGCAGTGGGGGCTTTCGTTGCAGGTATTTTGTATTTCCATGATTCCATGAATTTCTGGAGAATCCTTTCCGCTTTTTTCATAGTCGCCGGGATTGTTGGTTTAAAACTTTCCCATTCCTGAGATATTTTTTCTAAAGAAAAGACTCAGGGGATTTTTTTAATGCTATTCAAAAAAATACTATACAAATGAATGTATATATTCGAAATATCGACTATGCAGGAATCCTTTTTACATGTAGCAGACCCGTCCGTTTGTTATGCATTGATTGATAATTGGGATAGATCCGATTTTGGAGTTTTAACGGGAGAATCCGGGGCTTTCACTCTTGCGCACAAATGGATTTCTCATTTGCTCATCCAGGACAACCGCGTGCACATTATTGACTGCGCTATCAGATTCGATGTATTTAAGATCATTGATGAGGCCACCTTGTTTGAATTCAATGCAGATGAGATTCTCGATAAAGGTAGCATCCAGAGAGCATTCACTCCCTACCAGATTCTCGACGTTACAAAGGATATTCTGAAAAATTTCAGGAACGGACAGAATGAAATATATATGATTCTTGCCCCATGCAAACAATTTTTTGATGGAGATGTCGGAGAGGAGGAAGGATTTTTTTTATTAAATAAACTGATCTCAGTTTTCTGTGAAATTTGCAAAAGACAAATTCCATTCCTTGTCATTGAAACAAAGAAATACAGAAGCAAAACTTTCGGAACACTTTTTCCGGAATTACTGAACGTATCAAAAATAATCTGGTCTTTGAGTTCGGTCACATCAGGGAAGGAAGAATTTCCTGTCATAGAAATCTGTAAAAAGGATACGTTATTCGGCAATCATAGGCAAAAGATACTCATTGCAGAAAGGAGGCAATATGGGGCGGACAGTCAATCCCTTTTCATGGCAGGTAACCAGGATAATCGACAGATTCAAGGAATTCAGAAAAGCTCTAAAAAGAG
>JAIOQL010000080.1:636-10756 GCA_021413405.1 Leptospira sp. | reverse complement strand
CCCAGTATTCCCTGTTCATCCACTGATTGTTCTTCAGAATTTCTTCCAGCAGTTTTTCCGGTTTTCTGTTTCCGCCTGCGGTTCGGATGAACTCATCTATATTTTTGTTCTCATACATGAAATTCAGGGATAGGCCGGTATCAAGAATCGGGGCGATCAGATAAATTTTATCGAAAATGGGCAAAGATTCCTGAAATCCTACGAGGGTAGTTCCGCCACCACTATGGCCAACGCCGATGAGTCTACTGCCCTTCCTACGGATTAAAAAGGTTTTGTATAATTCATTGAAATCTCCACGAACTTTAGAAAAATCCAGAACTCCTTCAGATTTTCCATGCCCCCTTGGATTGAATTGCAGTAGCGAAATATTTTCGTTGACGAGTTCTTTTTTTGAAATCCTGTATGCAAGAGCATTTCCGCCAACGCAGGGAAGTTGAATTATCAGACTTTTCTCATTAACCGCCTCATGAAAGACCGCTTCAATGAAAGTCCCGTCCGTCGAGCGGAATGAAATATCTCTACTCATTTACATAAATCAGGTTCAGATTCCGGCCTGTATCTCCGCCCCTATGGCTGAAGAAATCCGGAACGACCTTCGAGCAATGGCTGAAGAAATCCGGATCGACCTTCGTGCAAATTCCGGATTGGTGAATCTTTACCGGAAAATTATTCCTGATCAATGATTCTATCAGATATAGAGAAGGCCCGAAAAGATAGCCATTCTCTTTTTTTGACAATGAATAATCGGTAGCATCCGGGAAGTTAGACGCCACATCTTCCTGGATTTCGTAGTTATTTTTTCCGATGCTCGGCCCTATGTAGAATATGACCTTGGACAGGTCTGCTCCTTTTTTCTTTAAATGGTTGAGTAATTTTCCGGTGATATCCAATTGCAATCCCTTCCAGCCTGAATGAATGACACCAAAAAAATTTTCTGTCTCAGACCAGAAAAAAATCGGAATGCAGTCCGCTGTCCTGATAAGCAGAACCCGGCCAGGTTCACGCGCAATGAGTGCATCTCCATTTTGCACGGTATTTGAGACTTCCAATTCTTCGGTTGAAAAAAAAGTGTCTCCATGGACCTGGTTCAATCGGAAAATTTTATTGTGAGGGCAATGTTTCCTTATCAGGTCATCATAATAATAATTTCTATCTGCCTGATTCCAGCCAGGATCGAAATCAGCCTGCTCTTTTTTACCCAGAACTTTGATGAAAACTTTTCTTCTATCATTGCCATTAAATTGCAGGGAGATCATAATTATTCGGATTTTTTTCCTGTCAGGGAAATGTCCGTGGCAATTGAATTGTCAATTTTTTTAAGGCGACCGGTTTTTGTATCCACGGCGGCGTAAATTAATTCTCCGGAACAGATCAGTTCATCCTGCCTGAAGATTGCTATCGACCAGAATATTTTAACACCGGAATATTCTCCGCGTATAAATATTCTGAGCTCATCATCGAAACGGGCAGGGGTTTTATAATCTATTACGGAACGGATTACATGGAAATCCATTGAATGACGATTTACAAATTCGGAGTAGGCGATTCCCATTCCACGAAAGTATTCTGTGACAGCGATATCGAAATAAATCAGGTAGTTTGCGTTAAACACAATTCCCTGGGAATCAGCTTCTGAATATCTGACGCGTAGACTGAATGAAAATCCGAAATCTTTCTTATTTATCTTCTCTTGAATCATTGGAGCCTTTTTCGCAGATAATCCGGAAATACCCGGAGGAATTGCCAATTCTGTTCATTGTTTCAATTAAATAAATTACTACAAAGTTTTAACAACTACCGGATTTGGATCCAAATTTTATTTTTTTACAGGTTTTTTTTAATTTTCATGGATAGGCTTCTTCTGCGATGAATTTCAGTAGCTGATAAATGGAAAGAAAAGTGAAAGTTAAAATATGCGGTATAAAAGATCCGGAAACAGCCCTTTTTTGCGCGGAGGAAGGAGCTGATTTTATCGGCCTGAATTTTTCTCCGAGAAGTGTCCGGCAGATAAATATCAAAATCGCAGGGGAGATCCTGAATGTACTTTCAAAAAAAGGATTTTCGGGAGATTCGTCTGCCCTGAAAACTGTGAATCTTTTTTATCAGAATAAACCGGAAGAAATGGAACTTATCAATCGGGATATTAATTCCGGATATATGCAGATCATCGCCGGAGATGAGACACTTGATCTTTCACGTCTCAGCTTTCCAGAAAATAAAATTATTTTTTCAATCGGGGTTCAAGAACCAATGAATGACTTTTCTCTCGGTGACTACAAATCAGAGATATTAATCCTTGATACATACAAAAAGGGAGAAGGGGGAGGGACCGGGGAAATTTTCAACTGGGATCACGTTAAACCGGTGAAGAGAAATTATCTGTTGGCGGGCGGACTCAATCCTGAAAACGTGAAACAGGCGCTCGATATCTTATCTCCTTTTGGTGTAGATGTTGCTTCCGGCGTTGAGTCTTCACCGGGAATTAAAGACAAAAAACTGATCAGTGAATTTATCCGGAATGCCAAAAGAATCTGATCCATTAAACACCCCTGCTATGAAGCAGTATCTTGAAATAAAATCAAGACATCCTGATTCCATCTTGTTTTTCCGCATGGGTGACTTTTATGAAATGTTCCTTGATGATGCAATCATTGCGTCTTCGATTCTGGATATCGCACTTACAAAAAGACAAAACCAGATCCCGATGTGCGGAATTCCCTATCATGCAACGGAAAGTTACATTTCCCGTCTTCTCAGTGCCGGAAGAAAAATTGTAATCTGTGAACAGATAAAAAATGAAGATCCCACAGTTAAATTACTGCAAAGAGAAGTAGTTCGCGTTGTGACACCGGGAACAGTTGTGGAAGAAAATCTCCTCTCCGGTTTTCAGAATAACTATCTGTGCGTGATTTTTTTCAAGAGCATTGATATTCTGATTTGTTTTGCAGATTTATCAACTTCTGAACTGTATTATTATAGCTTGAACAGGACGGATGCGAACAAAATTCGCAGCACTGTTGCCAAGTATTCGCCGAAAGAAGTAGTCCTGCTTGCGTCCGATCAGACTGATTGGAATTTATATTTTCCGAGAACTGGATATCTTCTGACTGTTCTTCCGGATACGAATGCAAAGATCCCGTCAAAACTTGCAGATAAATTTGAATCTTTAAAACTTCTTTTGCTGCACTATGTTAATCAGAATTATAAGGATAACAGGTTTGAATTCAAAACACCTGTAATCATTGAAGAATCCGGATTCCTTGAATTGGATGAAGAAACAGTGAGGAACCTCGAACTGATAGAAAATAGAAGCGAAAGTTCCCACACACTTTTTTTAGAAGTGAAAAAGTAATCAGGGAAACCTGGTTGAAAATCCGGAAATTTGATATCCAGAAAAAATTCCGGATCGATGTGAGGAATGTATTGAATGAGACAGCAGACCTCGAAAGGATACTCTCCCGTTTTAAGGGTGGAAAGGCATATCCGCGGGATTTCAGAGCCATCCAGAATTGCATCCTGACCGGGTTTCTTCTCGAAAAGAGACTCCAGGAGATCGACTTCGGTTTTTCTGTACCGTTGCCTGAGCTAACGAGACTGAAAGAATATATCGAATCGAGGATCTCAGACGGTGAGCTTCCCGTAATACTTGGGAACGGCGATTTTCTGAAATCTGGTTTCAGTGCAAGACTGGATAAAGCCCGCGAAGCCAAGAACAAAGGAAGGGATTGGATCCTTGAGCTTGAGGAAAAAGAAAAGAAAAGTACAGGGCTTGGAACACTTAAAATCCGTTATAACAAGGTTGTCGGATATTACCTGGAATTATCGCGTGCACAGGCGGAATCTGTACCGAAAAACTATTTCAAAAAACAGACTTTGGTCACAACGGAGAGATTTACTTTTCCGGAACTCGAAGAAATTGAAAGAAGTATCCTCGAGGCGGATTCAGTTATACAGGAGATCGAAAAAGAAGAATTCGAAAATATGCTCCGGACTGTGCTCGGATATTTTGAATCACTCCTCTCTCTTTCAACTGAAATTGGAGAACTGGATTATATTCTCAATCTTCATTTCTGCAAAGAGGAATATGACTGGACATGTCCGGAAATAAATCAGGAAGGAAATCTTTTTCTTACCGATTCCCGTCACCCTGTCGTTGAAAAATTTCTCCCGATCGGTGATAAATTTATTTCAAATAGCATGGAGCTGGATCGGGAGGATTCTGCGATTGCAGTGATAACCGGTCCGAACATGGCCGGAAAATCTACATTCATGAGACAGGTTGCACTTTCCCAGATACTTTTCCAAATGGGTTCCTATATTCCCGCAAAGTCAGGCAATCTGTCAATTGCCGACCAGGTATTCACGCGGATCGGATCTGCTGATAATCTGACAACGGGAGAATCTACATTTTATGTGGAGATGCGGGAAACGGCACAAATTCTTCAAAACAGAACAGAGGATAGTCTGATCATTTTTGATGAAGTCGGGAGAGGAACTTCGACCTATGACGGGCTGAGTCTTGCCTGGGCAATTCTTGAATATCTGAATAGGCCTCTTGGTAGTTCCAAAAAAACGAAAACATTGTTTGCAACCCATTACCATGAACTCACTGAACTTGAGAAAGAAAATGGGATTTTCAATCTCTATATGGACACTTTTGAGAAAGAAGGTGAAGTGATATTTCTCAAAAAAGTAAAAAAGGGGAGAGCAAAAAAATCTTTCGGGATCTATGTTGCAAAAATTGCAGGTGTGCCAATCGAGGTCACCGAAAGAGCCAAGGAGATTTTGTCCGGATTGGAATCACGTAAAAAAGAAATAAAAATCCGGAAAGAGGAAGAGAGTTTTCTTTTTGCATTCGAGGATAAAATGATTCCGAAATCAATTGCGGAGATTGAATCGAGACTAAAGTCGCTTAACGTAGAAAATACAACTCCGCTGGAAGCGCTGAAGATCCTGGAGGAGTTGAAGACTCTGGTAGAGAGGTAGGGGCATCCCGTTTTGTTTCTTTGATCCGGAGGCTCAGTAATTCTCTGGTTTTTAAAAAAAATTAAAAAAAGTTCCCAAAAACATAGTCCGAAGTAAACTTTTTTTACCTGATATAAAGAGAGATGTTTGGTTCTGGAAAGTGAATAAAAGGTCAATAACTACGGTAAGAAGGAAAATATGCCGGTATATCCTGTTGAAAAGTCACGAACATAGTCATCGCTTCTTGTTCCAGGACGACTTTTTGGCAGATTTCGAAGAACGAACAAAGAATGGGAGGCGGGAAATTCATTTCCATTTTTTGATTAGAAGGTATAATCAATTGATAACGTCCGGGGCTTTGGGCAAAAGGGATACTGTGAAAAAGAATTTTAGACCACATAGTCCCGATTGGGTTCAGTTTGATGTTTTGTCGGATTATTTGGGTTTTTCAAAGATCGGGTTATTTACATTACTTTTGGTTTTGGATATTGCGGGATGGAGTGAGTTGCTCGCGGAAAAATTTTATAATCGTGGAGTTCCCCCAACCATATCAGAATTTTCATAGCGCAATCTTGTGCGGCTTCGAATTCCTGTTCAAGTTCCTCGGAAAATATATTATAGAATCCGTCAGTAATAAGATTTCTTTACTGCTTCCCGATTTTTCGGGGAATTATTGCATTCACTCGGGATCAAAGAAAAATAGCAATGCTGTCATGGGGGAAAAATCTATCCAGTTGAGTATCCTGCTTTTTAATCCTTCTTTAGCGTGAACTCCAATTCCAATCCCTGCTTCCCCGATCATAAGGAAATCATTTGCTCCATCTCCAACTGCGACTGTCTGCAAAGGCGAAATTTCTTCGCTGTCTCTGTATTTGACCAATAGCTGTTTTTTTTTCTCTTTATTCACTATTTCACTCAGGATAATACCGGTAATTCTCCCGTTTTTGACTTCGAGAGTATTTGCTTCAAAAAAATTTATTTTGTGATCTTTTGCAAATCGGGATACAACGGGTAAAAAACCGCCACTAAAAACTGCAGTTTTAATGCCTTTCTCGCTTAACGATTTTAGAACTTCAGTAACTCCATCGTTCAGACAAATCTGTGAATACAATTCTTCGAAACTATTTTCTGGTAAACCACTCAGATAATTAACGCGTTTACGCAGCGCGGTGTTGAAATCAAGATTTCCTTCCATAGCTTCCCTTGTTACGTTCGCTACCTGTTCATAAACCCCATTTGCTCTGGCCAGTTCGTCTATCACCTCTTCCTTGATCAGTGTCGAATCCATATCAAAAACAAAAAGAGAGGCTTTCTCTCTATCCAATAAATGATCTAAAAAAAGAAAATCACTCTTACTTGCTGCAGCTTTTTCACGGATAAGAATTACTTTTTCCCTGGGAATAGATTCATATATCCGGTAATAGAAACCATAGATTCCGAAATCTGATTTTTTTGAATAATCCTGAAACTTTATGTCAAATCCGGAAAGTATAGAATGAAATAGATCAGGGGAATTTTCTGGTGAAAGAAAAAGAAGGAACATTTTCAGGGATTGAGCAGGATCGGTTTCAGGAGTTTTCCCCAAACCTCATATCCTTTTTCATTGAAATGGATGCTGTCTTTGGGAATGGTGAATTCTTTTCTGATCGAAGGGAAATCTTTCTCCCTCATATCCGGCCAGACATCAAGGAAGTAAACGTTTTTATATTTTTCAGGAAGATGGCTTATGAAAGTATTCAGGAGTGGAGTAATCTGATTCAGGAGTGGGATCTGTGTCGGTGGTACTGAAAAGAAAATTATTTTTGCTCCAGGCTGTTTTTGGTGAACTTTTTCGATTATCCGGACATAATTATTTTCGACATAGGAAAGGCATTTTCCAAAAAAAAGATCGAGTCCACCGATATCAATTACAATTATTTTTGGAGAAAGTGCCAGGACGTTTTCTTCTAATCTTTCGAGCAGGAGATCGGTCATGTCTCCTCCAATTCCCCGGTTCGCATAATTCAGATTCGGGGAGATCTCTTTTTTTACAAGGTGATCGGCGAACAGCATTGCAATGCTGTTCCCGGCGAAGACTATGTCTGCTCTTTTGATTTTCAGATTTTCTTCATTGTATTTTGCCCGGATCCTGAAATAAAGCTCATAATTTTTTTGAAATTCTACCTGGTTTTTTTGTCCCTTTTCAGTCAGGCAGGAATGATCCTCTGAAAAATAATCATGAGGTTCTGATTTCTTCCCGAATGTTTTGCAATTGGTAAAGACAATTATCAGAATACCGGAAATAAGAAAGTTAAGATTTTTTTGATTAAATGTGATTGAAATAAAATTCACCGGGCTGGAATTCCGGCGATGCAAGAATGGAAATATTATTTTGGTCTCTCTTCTGTTGGTTCGGTCATGCGAAAACGTTTTTGCCAGTCAGCAATTTGTGACTGAACATATTCGTCAGTATCACAAATTCTGAATTCAATCGGGTTGTTTGTCCCGGTATCAATGAGCTTTGCTTCGGTGTAACCGTTTTTAAGCTTGTTGGTTTCGATTCTGTATTTCATTTGAGAAATTCTCCTAAAGCAGCCCTATTTAGTCAGGATTTTTTATATCCGTAACCTTTCAATCTCTTCTAAAATTTCTTTTTCCCCTGAATCGGATAAATAGCCTCATTGCACCGAGGCAAAAAAAATTTGTCAGGAACCGGTTTACAACACTTCAATTACATTGGACTTTAATCATTTCAAAATCTTACAGCGGTTGAGTCTTTTTTTTGTTTTTTGTGAAGCTTTCAGATCTTAAGAACCGGCTAAATCCCAGAGAATACCCATAAGACCCGCAGGGTTTTATCATTAGACTGTAGTAAATTTGGAAAGAGCTGTCTTTCTTATCTTCTGTTTGTTTTTGTTTACTCTTCGATTCCGGAAGGAAAACCTATCTTAAGAATTCCGGGGATGGCTATTTCCATTCCCGCTGCGATCATTATTGAGGTATTTAGAATATTTTCATACAAAGGCTTTCCACAAGAGGAATTCAAATTATTGTGGGCTAATTTCCTTTTTGAATTTATAAAGATCAGGGAAATTTTTATTCTCGTATAGAAAATTTTCGGGTATCTCTCCGGACATTTTAAAATCTCCGGAAAATTCCGGTTCGAATCCGGCATCCCGGATGAGAGAAATCGTCTGTTCCACATCGCTTCCTTTTACATTCAGGTAGCCTGAAGCAAAAAGCGAATTCGCAGGAAAAAGCGCCATCGATTGAAGACTGCGGAGATGACCCTCCCGTCCGGCACCAATTCTTATCTCGGAATCGGGATTTACGAGTCTGAACATACAAAGGATACGCAGGCAGAATTCAGGAGTGAGTTTTCCGGGATTTTTTATCGCATGTCCCGAAACTGGAATGAAAAAGTTTATCGGTATTGATATTACGTTAAGCCGTTTCAGCTCGAAGGCAACTTCAACGATGTCGTCTATCGTTTCACCCATGCCTATAATGATACCGCTGCACATTCCGATGCCTGCGTTGCTCACGGCTTCGAGGGTGTTCAGCCGGTCTTTGTATGAATGAGTTGAGCAAATCTCATCATAATGTGATTCAGAAGTATTCAGATTATGATTGTACCGGTCAAGCCCTGCATTTCGAAGGGTTTTCGCTTTTTCTTTATCGAGAAGACCCGCAGAAAGGCATACCTTTAATCCAAGATCTTTTGTTATCCGTTCTATTGTGCCGGCAAGTTTTCCGGTAAGAATATCGTTTGGCCCTGTTCCGGCAGTAACCATGCAGAACCGGTAGGCTCCATTATTTTTGGCATTGATTGCATCCTGAAAAATTGCATCCTCAGATTTGAGTGAATATTCCTGAACGCCTGAATTTGAATTTTTCCTTTGAGCACAATATCCACAGTCTTCCGCGCAATGCCCATTTTTGATATTATCCAGAATATGTATCAGAACTTTATTCGAAAAATATTTTGTTCTTTCGGAATATGCCCGGTGAACAGCTTCAGTTAATTGAATCTTCCCATTGAGAATATCCAAAGCCTCTTCTCTGTTGATGATACTTTTGGATTCGGAATGGTTTTTTTCTTTTATGATCATACTATTTGAAATACTTTGCACCGGCATTTTATTTGCAATGTAAAATTTCCGTTTAAGTCCTTAATTTAGGGCAGAGTATCTTATGGAAAGGAACTCGGATCACCTTCAAGAAAGAGAATTTATCAGAACAGTTTCAATCTTATCGAGGGAAGCATCAGTAATAATATATGGAGGTGTAAGATATACTGTATTTCCGAGGGGACGAACGATCACTTTCTTTTCCAGGCATTTCTCTTTAATAGATTTCCCTGAAGGATTCATATACCCGGTCTTTTCATCTGAATGAATTTCAAAGGCAGCAACTGCTCCCAAAACCCTTGTTCCGTAAATCTTCCCGGGGAATTTTGAAAGCAGACGGGTCAGCATTTTTTTCAATTTGGTTTCAAGGCTGATGACATCTTTCAGTCTTTCTTCTTTGTTATAGAGTTCAATTGACGCCAGACCCGCTGCGCAGGCGGAAGGATTCCCTGTCATTGTGTGCCCATGGTAAAATGCTTTTGTCGGATCCTCAGAATAGAAGGCATCGTATACTCTTTCATTCACAAGAGTCGCCGCGACCGGGAGGACACCGCCACTCAGTCCTTTCGCAACTGCGATAATGTCCGGTTTAATTCCTGAATGATCATACCCAAAATTTTTACCCGTTCTTCCAAACCCCGTAAAAACTTCGTCAAGAATCAGAAGAATATTGTTTCTGTCGCATAACGCACGAATTTTCTCCAGGACTTCTTTTTTGTAAAATATCATCCCGCCTGCGCCCTGGATTATAGGTTCAAGAATGATTGCCGCAATTATTCCGGCATTTTGTTCCGTGTAAATCTCCAGGCCACCAAGGCATTCTTCGGAACAGGATTCTGGTTTTTTTTGCAGAGGGCAGTTGGTGCAATTTGGAGATATGAATTCGGGCGAATCAAGAAGAAGATTTTCAAAAACAGAATTATACGGAGATTTCCCGCCAATGGACATGGCGCCTATCGTATCTCCATGATAGGATCCTGTGAAGTGAACAAATTTTTCTTTCTCAGGGAGCCCGGTGTTTTTGAAAAACTGGAAGGCGATTTTCA
>JAIOQL010000080.1:0-590 GCA_021413405.1 Leptospira sp. | reverse complement strand
ACCCTGACGAAGTCATTGCCGGACATTTTTATTAATTCGTCTGCAAGCTGAATCGCCGGACCATTTGTGAAACCTGCCAGCAGTACATGATCCAGTTTTGACAGTTGATTTCTGACGGCTTCTATTATATGTGGATGGTTGTGCCCGTGTATACTTATCCACCACGAAGAAACAGCATCTATATATTCATTGCCGTCCGAATCATAAAGAAATTCTTTTTCAGCCTTTACTATTTTGAGTGGCGGAGGGCTGCCTTTCTGGATCGTATAAGGATGCCAGATCAGGGGAATATTTTCCTTTTTAATTTGGCATCACTATCAAACATGTTTTTTGCAAAAGCCATGAATTCTTTTTTGTCAGAAATGGTTTCAGGAACAAATGCAGCACCGAGAAATTCTGCTCCGGAAAACCTCCGTATGGTTTCTATATTATTTTCGAGCAAATCGTTCGTTTCTCCATAAACGAAGAATCCCAGAACTGGAATTTTCCTGGACTTCAGTGCCTCGAGAGTTAGAAGGCTGTGATTTATTGTTCCAAGGATTGATGATGAGATTACTATGACCGGGATACCGGAGTTTGCAATGGCGTCT
>JAIOQL010000127.1 GCA_021413405.1 Leptospira sp. | reverse complement strand
ATTTTTTCCGTTTATTCTTACAAGAGTAATATCCTGGCCGCGTTTCATGGACCCTTCGTAAATTTTCCCTACTGCAATCCGACCTACATATTCACTATAGTCCAGGTTCACTGCCTGAAATTGCAATGGGTTTGCAGAATCTGCTTTTACCGGAGGAACATGAGAAAGAACAACATCAAGCAGTGGTTTTATATCTTTTCCGGGGGCATCCTTTGTATCGAGAACTGCCCACCCCTGTTTAGCTGATGAAAAAATAATCGGGAAATCCATTTGTTCATCAGTTGCGCCAAGATCATGAAAAAGATCAAAAACCATATCTACAACCTTATTCGGCCTTGCACCATCACGATCTACTTTATTTACAACAAGAATTGGTTTGTGTCCAACCTGAAGAGATTTCCCGAGAACAAACCTGGTTTGCGGCATTGGACCGTCAAAAGCATCCACAAGTAGTAAGGAAGAGTCAGCCATACTGAGAACCCGCTCAACTTCTCCACCAAAATCCGCGTGTCCCGGAGTATCAACTATGTTGATCTTCGTGCCCTTATACATAACCGCTGTATTTTTTGCGAGAATTGTGATTCCTCTTTCCATTTCAAGATCGTTCGAATCCATCATTCTTTCTTTAGTTTCCTTTGAAGTGATGGCACCGGTTTCTCTTAAAATAACATCCAGGAGGGTTGTTTTCCCATGATCCACGTGGGCTATAATTGCAATATTTCTAATTTCCATTGTAAAACCATGCTTTTTCAGATGCTTCCCCTGTCGAGGGCTTTTATCTTGACGGTCTGCGCTCCACGCAAAAACTGGTCAGACAGTAAAGAAAACCGGACAAAACACTATGTATGCAGTCATAACACTTGGTAATAAACAATATAAAGTCGAAAAGGATCAGATATTCCTTTCCGAAAAAACAGGGAACGCAGTTGGTGCTCAGTTCGACGCTGGCGTTCTTCTTCTTGCTGACGATAACAAAGTCAACATAGGTTCTCCGAATCTTTCCGGGGCAAAAGTTTCCCTGAAAGTCCTGGAAGACCTGAGAGGTCAAAAAATCCGGGGATTCAAATACAAAAAGAGAAAAAATTATCATAGAAGATGGGGACACAGGCAGTCGCTTCAGAAACTGCAGGTAGTTTCTATTAAAACTCCTTGATCGAAATTAGTATTGAAGAAACAAACGGAAATTATAGAGGAATAAAAATCGAAGGTCACGCACCTGAAGATTTTGGAAAAAACGGAAACAATATTTTGTGTGCGGCAGTATCAGTTCTCGGACAAACGCTGCACCTGCATTTGAGAAAAAAAGATCTGGTGTCGGAGGAGAAAATTGAAAAAGGTTTTCTGCAATTCAGGATATCAGACCAACAGCAGGAAAGCGCAAATTCGGCATTTGAAGTAATTATAGGCGGGCTAAGAAATTTGGAAGCCCAGTATCCGGAAGAAATCCGGATCCAAACAACTTGAAACGGGAGATTTAAAATGGCACATAAGAAAGGTGGCGGTTCATCCAAGAATGGAAGAGATTCGAATGCTCAAAGACTTGGTGTAAAACGATTTGGCGGTCAGTTTGTTCTGGCGGGAAACATACTTGTAAGACAAAGAGGAACAGTCTTTCATCCCGGAAACAATGTCGGGGTTGGTAAGGATCACACTTTATTTGCACTGGAAGACGGTGTAGTTTCCTTTGAATATGTCCGTAAAAACAGGCAACAAATCTCCATAGTTCCAAAAGCAAAGTAAAATTTTCAAAATTCATTTTTGCCGTTTATCAGATTATTAAAAATAGCCCGCAAGGGCTATTTCGTTTTATACAGGCCGAAACCAGTCAGGTAAGTATTTGCCAAGCAATCAGAATTCCACCGATATTAATTAACTTTCCAAAAAATCTTTCGTTTACACAATTGAAGCAGTCTGCATTGGATTTTTCAAAACGAATCTCATCGATTGGGAGATTCCTGCAATTTCTAAGTTCAAGGATGGAAAAACAAAGTGTAAGCAACACAATATTATAGATCATAGTTTCGCAAAAATTGTGTATATAAATCGAATTCCTTACGGATCAAAAAATATCCGGCGGGGAGCTTTTTTTCCCTTTTTTTTAGTCGAAAATATAGTTGGTAGTATCAAAAATAATATTAAATTCCTTTTTGGGGCAAAGGAAAAACGGCTGGGATTGCTTGATCCTCTCCAATTTTCTTTTCAGACAATTTATTTTGAGGTTTATTTGAAAAATGCAGATGGCAAAAAAAATCAATTCTATTCAAAATTTTTCCAGAGAAATAAATTTCCATTAGACAGGCTCCTTTGTTTTTCCACTCAACAGAACCAGAAGAGAAAAAAATGAAGGAGGATGAAGCAAAAGCAGTTCCAGGAGTTCCGAATAAACTCTTTTCATCATTCCTGAGGAAATTCAGAACATCAAAATCACTTCGTGTCGAAATTGCATTACTCTATACTCTTCTCGCGATAATAAACATCATTTTTTTCTCTGTGATGATTTTCGAAAATCAGATGGATCTGCTCATTGACAATTTCAAATATCACTCGGAAACTCTAGTCAAAACAGTGGCGACCGATATTGACCGTTTCGAAATCGGACCTGCACAGGATCAGGATTTCACTAGACTGAAAAATTCACTTCTGACAAACGGAATCAAATCATTTTTCATCGTAGATTCATCCCAAAATATTATTCAAAAAGTGGAAGACCCGCTTTCTACAGGATTAACGCTACCGGAAAACCTGGAAAGGAAGATAAAAGAATTAACCGGACAGTCAGCTATTCTTAAATCGAAATATCTGATAGATCTGAACAGCAAAGATTTCACTGTTCAATTTCTCCTTGCGCTGAAAGGGAAAGACGGACTGACTCCGTACCTTTATACAACGATCAGTGTCCGGTTGATAGTAGAACGTCTCCGCCTTCTTTACTTTCAGATCGCACTCGCTGTGGTCTGGGGAGTCATTTTCCATTTCTTTTTTGCTGTTTATCTGTTCCGGGTTATCTTTCGCCGTCTGCAAGTGCTGCAGAGCGCAAGTCATGAAATGGGCCAGGGAAATCTGCAGGCCAGAGCCGAATGGAAAAAGGTAAGAGAAGACGAACTTGATACGTTAGGCGACACCTTTAACCTGATGGCAGGGAGAATAGAAGATACTGTTACAAAAATAACAAAAATCAATGAAGAGATCCAGCTTGAACTGACAGTCGGAAAGCAGGTTCAGGAATTATTTTTACCTTCGAATAAAATTTTCAAGGACTTCAAGGTTGCGGTCTACTACCGTCCAATGAGAGAAGTTAGCGGGGATATCTATCATTTCTACAGATTCAACGAAAAATTCAGAGGCTTTTTTCTTGCAGATGCTACGGGGCATGGAGTCTCCGCAGCTCTCGTAACTTCAGTAATTATGATGAATCTGAATTCAATTGTGAGTCAGACAATTCACCCGATAAAAGTTATCCGGAAACTGAGCGCAGGCCTCAATTCACTCCTCCAATCTTCTTTTTTCGCTTCGGCTGTTTTTTTTATTTATGATGAAGTAAATAAAAAGATTCTGTTTTCGAATGCGGGACACCCTTCTCCGTTCTATTATAGAAAGCGAACAGGCAATATTTCGGAACTCGCTATCACCGGAGGAATTCTTGGTGTTTCGGATGAGCCGGAAGAATCTCTCGAATATTCCGGTATGTCAGTCTATGTTGAGCCAGGTGACAGGCTGGTATTTTATACGGACGGTGTCACAGAATCCATGAATAAACAGGGAGAGATGTTTACTCTGGAAAGGGCAAAACAGATTCTTCTGGATAATTCTGAGAAAACAAACCAGGAAATATTGGATGAATATCTGAGCGCACTCGAAGGCCATGTTCATGAATACGAGGACGATGTCACAATTATTATTCTGGAAGTTCCCTCATGAAGGCAGGAACAATTGGCTGGGTAATCCTTTTCTTCGCAGTATTTTTTGCGTTTGTTTCACAAGCGATTCTTAGCATCAAAATGCTGGAATTCCGGAATCAGCTGACAAAATCGCAGATAATGAATTATGAATTTTCATCCAAAGCTCTAAGGGAAAAATTCAAAGAAATGCTTGGTCATACGGAAGATATAAAAGCAGAAATCCAGGCAAATGTCCTTGAATCGAGCATCCTGAATTT
>JAIOQL010000126.1 GCA_021413405.1 Leptospira sp. | reverse complement strand
TTGCATTTCAAATTTTGAACGGAACATTGTATTCGATACAAATAACAATGTCCTCCACAGGAATTGGGGTGTCGGAACAATTACTTCCATCAGCAGCACCGGTGATTCGATATTTGTAGATTTCAAAGCAAAAAAAGATCACAAACTTTCAATACAGATGGCTATCACAAGTCTCAAACCTCTCAAGAAAGATCATATCTGGGTCAAGCTATATGAAAACCCGGATGAGGTTCTGAATCTTTTCAAAAATGATGTTCCTGGTTTTTTCGTGGAACTCCTTAAGTCATTTGAGAGTGTAATGACGATGTCTGAAATAAAGGCTGAAATCAATGACAAGTTTCTGAAGAAAACCTATCACTCTTTCAGAGGAACTTTCTGAAAAATTTAATTCTCAGACTGATCCGGGTAAAAAACTTGAAATTGCCATGGAAGCTTTGAAAGACCCACAGGAAGCTGAAGGTGCACTCGAACTCTTTAATCACTTTTACTACGAAGAAGAACAGGGAAAAGATCCGCTCAGGAAAATTGTTGCTTATCTTTTTCTTGCAGAATCGTCTTCAATCTCAGGTGGAGATGACATTCCCCGTTTCCAGAAAGCAGATGATATTGACCGGCTGATCAAGTCTTTGCGGAAAGAAGATCTGCTTAGTTTTTCAAAACAGATTACCAGTGCTGACATTAAGAAAGGATTTGTAAATCTTATCCGGAAGTATCATCCGGAATATACTAATATTCTCGTTGGTATTTTATTCGAAGTTCCTGTTAAAATCAACAGGTATGTTTTTGGATTACTGGTTGATGAAAAGAAATTTGCAGAGCTGAATCTTTTTATCGAAACAGTTCTGAACAGATCCAAAGAATATCCGGAAGTTTTCCTGTGGGTCGCAAAATCAATTTTGACGAGTGTCTGGGATTATGAATGGCTCAAGGTTTCTACTCAGGATCTGGTTCTGCGTGTTTTCCGTCTTCTCAAGCCTTTGGTGAAAATTGAAGAAAAAGGAACCAAGCTTAAAAACGCAACGAAAGATATTCTCTTTGAAAATGACAATGGAGATCTTTCACAGGTCCTTATTCAGGTAATTAAAGAGGGTGATAGCGGGTACA
>JAIOQL010000125.1:1193-6447 GCA_021413405.1 Leptospira sp. | reverse complement strand
CATAAGATGAGCTACATCATAGACGTATATTACAAAAAAACAAAGCCCCTCGGGAAGTTTACAGATTATATGCTTTATATTCTTCTTTTTCCAAAACTGATCTCAGGTCCGACAATTCTTTTTAATCAGATCTCAGATCAGATCATGGACCGGCAAAATTCTGAAACGTGGGAGAACCGCCTTTCCGGGTTCAACAGGTTTTGCATTGGCCTTGCGAGAAAAGTACTCATTGCAAATGTTCTCGGAAAAGAAGCAGACCGGATTTTTGCGTTAGGCGAAACCGAACTGACATTTCCCCTTGCATGGACAGGTGTGCTTGCCTACACATTCCAGATTTATTTCGATTTCGCAGGATATTCCGACATGGCAATCGGGCTTGGCGGAATGATGGGATTCCGCTTCCCTGCCATTCAGGATAATCGTTACATTCTTTATAGTCATGAACGGATGGGTTCTCTTTCGCGCAGATACGGTTGGTGCTGCCTTGAAAATCTGGAGCAAAATGTACAACCTTTCTGGTATTGGTTTAATTTCCCCTGAACCTTATTTTATATCAGCATTTCTGGTGGCACTGTTTTTCAGTGTCTTGTCTGCTTTTCCCAAAATCAGGGAATACAGTAAGGAAGAGAAATTCGCAGGGCACCATATCAAAATATATACATTAGTGTGTGTATTTCTTTTTTCCCTAAGCCTTGGAGAAGTGCTATCCGGTGATTCCAATCCATTTATTTATTTCAGGTTTTGATGATGCATAAAAAATTTTTTATGGCGATTTTTATTTTCCTGTGGCTTCCTCCAGTTTTCACACTTATCCAG
Organism: Leptospira sp.; assembly: GCA_021413405.1. GTDB lineage: Bacteria > Spirochaetota > Leptospiria > Leptospirales > Leptospiraceae > JAIOQL01. The sequence continues at coordinate 5,631 of JAIOQL010000125.1, read as the reverse complement.
TCATACTCCGGGTATGAATTTCTGAAACTGGACGGATATTTTCCTGAGCCCGAAGAACCCGTTTTTTCAGTTTCCGGATTTACTTCCGGAAAATTTCAGAGGACTACAGAAAAATACCTGAATCAAAAATCTGGACTGAGAGCCATTTTCGTGCGCCTGCGCAACCAGCTGCACTTCACATTGTTCAGGAAGATCCACTCTCAAAAAACGATTTTCGGGAAAAAAGAATTTCTTTTCGAAAAAGATCACATAGAAGCTCACCTCGGCATAGACTATTCCGGTGACGAGGAAATCAGAAAAACAATTTTAACATTGAAGGAAACAGGATCAATTCTTGCGAAGAAAAATATTCCCCTACTTGTAGTTCTTGCACCCGGAAAAGCTTCTTTCTATCCGGATCTGATACCAGATGAAATGCAAAAACAGAAAAAGCCAGATTCCAATTATAGTAGATTTTCAAAAGAACTGTCTGCAAACGGAATCTCATACATCGATTATATTTCCTGGATGAAATCGCTCTCTGCGGAAGATAAAACCGAATACTATCCGAAAGGAGGAACTCACTGGAGCTATTTCACTGCTTCAATGGCAATGCCTATCCTGAGTAAAAAGATCTCAGAAAAAATGCAAAGAAAGATGATTCATCCGGAGATAAAGGTAAAAGACTCGCACAAACTCCCGTTCTATTCGCTCGACAGCGACATTTTCAATGCGTTAAATCTTCTCTGGAGCCAACCCTGGGGACGTTATGTGGAACCGGAGATTTCCTACAATCATGCAGAATCTTTCAGGCCAAATGTGCTTCTCGTAGGGGACAGTTTTTACTTTACCCTGTCTGCAACTGGAATTCCGAGGAAAATTTTTTCCGAAAAATCTGCTTTCTGGTATTATGATAAGAATGAATATATAAACGACGGACGACCACAAAAAGAACTTGGAGAATTGGATCTGGATGCTGATATTTATTCCAGAAATATAGTGATTATCCTCGTATCTGAAGTGAACCTGAAAAAATTCGGATATGGATTTCCGGAAAGAATTATAACAGCAGAACAAAACAGAAACCGCAAATCAAAGTAAAATTTAAAATCCCAGTTCTTTCATAACAACTCCCGCCTCTTCATAAAAAGCTCTTTCCTCATCAATAGTGTGAGGTCCCCAAATTTTCTTTCTGCATCTTTTTGCCATGTCAATGTAACCGATCGATCCGGCAATTGTAACCTGGACTCTCGCTTTATTTTCGTAAATCTTGAGCTCACCATTTTTTTGGATAACCATCGCACCGGCAGGTATTTTCGTGCCTCCACGGATCAGGCATCCTGCAGTAATCATTGCGCCATCACCAATCTCGGCACCTTCGAGAATGATACTTCCTATCCCGATGAGACAGGCTTTGCCTATTTTGCAACTGTGTATCATTGCCTGATGGCCAACCAGCGTAAAATCCCCGATCGAAATCCCACGTTGCGAATCGACATGCAAAGTGCAATTGTCCTGAATATTAATTCCCTTTCCAAGAATAATCAGGTTGGAATCTCCCCGCAGAACAGCTCCCGGCCAAATGGAAGTGTTCTCTCCAAGTTCAACAAGACCGATAACAGTTGCAGCCGGGTGAATAAAACAGGAACGATGAATGATAGGATGCTTTACTTTTACCGATGCTTTCTCTTTTGTTACTGTCTTTTTCATATTCATAAAATCGTCTCACTTTTTTCTACAGGGTTTCGTTCAGAATATTCAGGGCGATTCCCCGCTCGCGGGGACCGCGCTTTCCGCTTCAATGCTTCGCATTTTCACTCCAATCGCTATCGCGATAGCATCCGAAAAACTCTTCTGCTGAAATCAGAACTGATTTTCGTTTCCAACCAGTCTATTTTCCAAAATACAGGATAAATGAAATATTCAGTATCTGTAAATTAGGAAACTATATCTAATTGGATTCAAATTCGGGTTTCTCAACTTATGCCTTTGGTCAGATAACGGTCTTAAAGCGTAAATCCATTTAAAAAAAAATGAGCTTTTTAACATTGTCTTGAATTATCAGGGATTTTAAAGTAAAAGGAAATTATTCGGGTGGCGGGGACGCGACCCCCACCCGAGGGTGGGGCTCCTTTCTAAAAAGTACAAAAATACAACTCTGGAAAAAAGAAAACATGCAAAAATCAGAAACTACATTCACAGAAGGTGTTTATACTCCAGGATTCCTCGAAAAATGGGGGGTCGGGGTCATTGAAGGCTACGAAAAATCAGGAAAAGCAATTGCTGCCAATGCAAACGGAGAAGATTTTTTCCCGAAAAGCAGATTTCTCATACAACTTTCCGTTTTTCTTTCTGTGCTGATCGGGTTTTTCACAACAGTTTTTATCGTCGTGGTCGAAAAAATATTTCCGGATGAAGTTGAACTCTGGTCCTCTGCGTTCTACGAAAAATGGACTTGGGCAGGATTGGCACTCATCGTTGGGACAGCAGTAGAGTTTTACCTTTTGTTCAAACTTGGTCTCTGGAGTTCATACAAGCTCTCAAAAATGGCTGGAGTTCATCTAAAAGAGCATGATATCCTGATCACAAAAGTCCCGAACATTCTTTCGAGGATCGCCCTGGAAATTCCTGATCCGGAAATGAGGATACTCGGCATTGATCCGATGAAAATGGTGAACAAGAAAAGTCTTCTTGTAAAAACATTTCTTTATAAACTGAAAGTCATGTTATCAAATGTAATCGCAAAAATTGTGATCCGTAAAATTTTCGCAAGAAATTCTTTCAGAGTATATGCAGATTATGTAGCCGCGCCGATTACAGGGATTTGGGACGGGATTGTAATGTGGCTCATCCTGCGCGAACTGCGGATCCGTCTTCTTTCTAGGATACTCGCAAATGAAAATTCAGAGTCCATGAAAAAAATTGCCCCCGGCCTATCGGAACACGGAACAGGGAAAAATCTGCTGTCTCCAGGCAATCGGAAATTCCGTTGTGTTCGCGCAGAGATTTCATCCCAACCTTGAATATATGCTTCTTAGTTTCTTTTCCACTTTCAGCGTAAAACTGAATCAATCAGAGTTGGATGACTGGGATGATTTCCGGAGAAACATTTCAAAAGTGAATCCGGCTGAACAACGCCTCGCGCTCAGACTATTATCGATCGCTTGCGCATTTGACGGGGAAGTCTCTTCCCTCGAGAAGAAAAAACTTCCAGAAGTATTCGGAGACGACAAAACAACAATGCAACTGATTGAAGAAATTGCAAAAAGTGTCAGAAAAGGAAACCTGAAAGAAGCGAGGGAACTCTGTAGAATAGAATTGAATTGATAATTTTTCCCGTCTAAAATCAGCTTATTAAATGGATAGAAAAAAATCTTCACCTTCCTTTCACGCTCACGAATTCCATCATGACAAATGTTTCGGATGCGGGCTGAGCAATCCGATAGGCCTGAAAGCTGATTTCACTTACAACGAAGAATTAAATGAAGTTAAATTTATTTACAATTTCCGCCGTGATTATAATGGAGCACCCGGATTTGTACACGGGGGTGCGATTTCCACTCTCCTCGACGAAGCAATGGGAGATCTTTGCTTTCATCTGGGTTACATCGTCATGACGGACGAAATGACGTTCAAATTTCACAAGGCAACTCCAATTGAATCAGACCTCCTGGTTCGCGGCTGGTTCATCCGGAAGGAAAAGCGGAAAATACATCTCGAATGTAAGTTGACGAAACCGGACGAAAGTTTATCATACGTGGAGGGATACGGCTCTTTTCACATTTTGTCCCCACGATTCTTTTCCAAGAAAATAGATGGTGGGCATCACGCATTCCTGAATGAAGTTCTTGAGGAGAACAGAAGAGCCAGATCGGATAAATATATCAAGGAGATACTATGAAACAGGCAGTTATATTATTGATTTTCGCATTCCTTCAGCAATGCGCATCGATGGGTGGAGTTGGAAGCAAAGGAAAGGACGCGGAATACCAGATCATAAAACCTAACACCAGGGTTGATAAATTCAAAGACACCTGGAATATGAAAGGCGAGGGCCCGGTGAAACTGGACTGCAGCGGGAAACCCTGTTCCGATGCAGACATATCAGCGTTGAAACCGGATCAGATCAAAGCTTTGAAAAAAGACGGCGAATGGAAGGAATATGTTGAAAAAGAAGATGAGAACAAGAAAAAATTCGCAGTCCTGAATACATCCGGATTATACACCGACGGAAACAAAGAAGGAACCTGGATCTTTTGGGGAGAAAAAGGCGAGAAACTTCGTGAGGTTCCTTATGTAAAAGGAAAGAAAAACGGAGTCGAAAAAAAATATAATCTTAAAACCGGAACTCAAACTGAAGAAATCACATGGGTTGACGATAAAAAGAACGGGAAATACTGGAAGAAAAAACCAGACGGCCTGATGGATATGGAAGGTCAGTATGAAAACGACCTCAAGA
>JAIOQL010000125.1:0-1182 GCA_021413405.1 Leptospira sp. | reverse complement strand
TATGGTCAAAGAATCCGTCAGTGAATCTTCCAAAGACAAAAAAAACGGTAAAGAAACCAACTATCATCCGGATGGATCAACTGTAAGATCGGAAGGTTCTTACAAAGACGGACTGAAATCAGGCGCATGGAAAACTCACTATGACAATGGGGCTATTGAAACAGAAGGCGGCTATGCACCTAAAGAAGCTCCTCTCGAAAAAGGCGAAGTCAAACCCGAACCTCCAAAAGAAGGGGAACGTGCAAAAGAAGTAAAAGCATTCCGCATGGGACTCTGGAAGGAATATTTCAAATCAGGAAAACTTTTCGCTGAAGGAAAAAGAGAACACACAAGAAAAGGCGAATGGAAATTCTACGACAACAAAGGAACTCTCCGTTACAAAGGAGTCATGGCAAACGAAGCAGGAATGGAATCTGCGGAAATCTATGACGAAAAAGGTGAGATCATCGGGAAAGGAAAATTATTTTTCAGCCTGATGAAAATTGATCCTGCCACGGATGATCTGAAGGTCAGTTCAAAGCCAAACAAACCCTACACATATTATAAAAATGGCAAGAAAGTTCTTGAGATCAAAGACGAAGACAAAGAGGGGAATATCATCGCAATCGAATATGATGAATCCGGAGCGAAACTCGGAGAAGGACCAATGGTCATGTCATCTCCACCGAAAAAAAACGGATGCTGGACGATGGCAAAAGGCAAGACCATGTTTGTGATGGACAAGCCAAACCAGAAAATGGGAGAAATGCAAGGCTGTAGATAAGACCTCCCCCAAATCCTCCTCCTCCTTAAAAATGAAGGTAGGGGTGGTTTACCGGGCGCCCGGGCGGGCTGCTCCAGGCTCGTGTATTCACACTCGGCCTGAGCTTCCGCTCAGGCTGTTCCACCTTCCACATCCCTGGCGCGGGTAGCGAAAAATATTCGCATGACTATTAAATTCTTACCGGATGCTTTCACCCAGTTTGAAATTTCGCCCACGCATCGTAAGTTTTAGGCATATCCAGCTTCTTTATTTTTTTCCAGGCTTTTATTGCATCTTCTCTCGTTGCTTTTTTCTCCTTCTTCAAAAAATCGCTTAAAAAATTAATGTACCTCACTTGTGGGATCTTTTCAAACTTCTCTCTGGTTTGGCAGAGTTTTACAAATTGATTGACAAGATCTGAGTATGTGATCCTGATCCCT
>JAIOQL010000124.1 GCA_021413405.1 Leptospira sp. | reverse complement strand
GAATCCCGGAGAATCATTGAGAAATATTAAGATGAATTTTCCGCTTTTTGTAAAACCGACACTGGGAGGTTCGAGCGTTGGGGCCGGGAAGGCAGATACGTTAGACGAACTCTCGTCAAGAATTTCGGAAATTTTCAGGATGGAAGACAGGGCTCTTGTGCAGGAACTGATTACCGGTACTGAAGTTTCCTGTGGAGTTTTCGAGAAAAAGGAAAAGGGGAGGTTTATTCCTTTCGCACTTCCTGTGACTGAAATTTTGCCCGGCGGGGAGTTTTTTGATTATGATTCAAAATACAAAGATGGTGGAAGCAAAGAAATAACACCGGCAAGAATCAATGGAGAACTGACAAAGAAAGTTCAGGAAAGCGCAATCGTCGCTCACACCTTACTGGGATGCTCCGGCTACTCCAGAACAGATTTCATAATCAGGAATAATATTCCTTATATCCTCGAAACAAATACACTTCCCGGAATGACAGCAACAAGTCTGATCCCCCAACAGGTAAAGAACATAGGACTTTCTATGGAAACTTTTTTTGATTATCTGATTGAACGCGCACTTCAAAATTGAATTGCTTTTTAATGGAGAACGAATGAACGAATCCCGATTGGAACCCAGGCCGGTTGCAAAATCCCAGGTGGAAATGGTTGAACTTGTATTACCGAATGATGCAAATCCGCTCGGAAATATTTTGGGCGGAAGGGTGATGCACCTGATTGACGTATGCGGTGCGATTGCCGCGAGACGGCATTGTGGAAATGTCGTTGTCACTGCATCAATGGACCGGCTGACTTTTTATCATCCGATCAAAATGGGAGATGTAATTATTCTCAAGGCTTCAGTGAATTATGCCAAAGGTGTTAGCATGGAAGTCGGTGTAAAAGTTTTCGGAGAGAGTGCAAGAACAGGTAAGGTTATCCATACATCGAGTGCATTCCTGACATTTGTCGCACTTGATACAAAGGGGAAACCAACAGCGGTACCTGATCTGAAACTGGAAACGTCAAAAGACCAGAAACGGTTTTCAGCGGCAGTTCATAGAAGAAGGCTCCGGAAAGAATATGAAGCGATGGTCGAGAAAATCGAAAAAGATCTCGATGATCAGCATACTTAGAATTATACAGCCATATCCAGTACTGAAAAAAACATTCTTTATCTGAAGTTTTATCATAAATAGCGAAGTTTCGCGACAGGCCTTCAGGTTTTTTTTAAGACATTTTCAATTTATTGACTAAATTATCTGAGTTTTAGTAAACTTCGAAAGAATGGAAGAGCACTCTAAGATTTTACTCCTCGAAGACGAGGTAGTTTATGATGGAAAAGATAGGGACGCGATTCTTCGCGGGATCGGAGAGGGCAAAAAGATTGCACTGCTTACGAGTTATCTTTCTGAAAAAATGGAAGCTAAAATCGCATTCGTGGTTTCCTCCGTGCTCCGGAAATATAACAAAGGATATCTCCAATCTTCTCTTTATTCGATGCTAAAGGAACTTGCGATAAATGCGACCAAAGCGAATGCAAAGAAAATCTTCTTTCATGAAAATGGGATAGAGAGTGATAACAGTTCGAGGTTTGTAGAATGTATCCGGAAATTCAAAGAAAACCTGAACGAAGAGTGGATCCGGGTATATGGAGAAAAAGCAAAAGCAATGATGTTCTTCGTTTGTATTGTGATTGAACACGATGCAAACGGTCTCATCATAAAAGTGAAAAATACATCAGAAATCAGCCAGTCTGATGAAAACCGTCTTCGCGAAAAATTGCGGAAAGGTCTCGATTATAAAAATATGAGCGAATATTATATAGAGAACATGGACCAGACAGAAGGAGAAGGGATTGGGCTGGTATTGAATCTTTTTCTCATGCGGGGAGAAAACTTAGATCCCGGATTATTCCGGATTGGAAATGTGAACGGCTGTACAGTTGCCAGAATGGAAATTCCATTCACAAACGATTTTGTCAGCATACGGGAGAAATATCTTGCCCGGGTGGAGTCAATGAAAACGGAATAGAATTTTACTTCTCAATCCTATTCGAAAGGAACTTTGCTATGATTGTATCTGAAAAAGAAGGACTGTCAGGATCACACTGATTATCAATCGATTCTGTTTTACATCCTGAGTTATACAGAGATAGAGTGACGAAAAAAAGATCAGTCGAATACTTGCTAAGGAGTCTTTCATAATTTATTTCACAATTCAAAAGTGTTTGAATTGTGCATTCTAAACCGGATACAGGTTCAAGCCTTCACCGGAATAAAATCACTCCATCCGGTATGGAAATGAATCTTTTATTTATCTTTGATGTTGTGTTCCTGCATTTGCTTTCCGATCTGGCCTGTGAGAGTATAGAACCACATTCTGAAATCAGAAACAAATGATTTAACAGGGTATTTGAAAGTTGCAGGCCTGTTTTTTTCGATAATGAAGTGTCCAAACCACGCAAATCCGTAGGCATTGAAAAGTGCTACAAGGAGATACCATGGATTTAAATAGGCAATAGCCAATCCGAGCCAGATAAACACCATCGATGTTCCGACAAAATGCAAATTGCGGTTTGTTCTGTTTGAATGCTCTGAAAGATAAAAAGGCCAGAATTCTTTCAGATTATTGTAGGTTTTAGCGGGTTGTGACATTTTTTCTCCTTAAACGAAAAGCGAATCCAATTCGGAGGAACTGAATGCAGAGTCTCCACTTTTCATTTCTTCAATATGTGTGCGGATCAGGTCTACCTGGTCATTCAGATAATATTTGAAGTTTTTGTATCCGTCAAGGATTTTCAAAAGTTTCTCCTGTTCTTTTGCACTTAATTTATTTTCAATCACAAGGCTCGAAATGGCCATTATTCCGAATGCTGATTTTAATTCATTCGTCCCGGATGCCATTTCAAAGAGTTCTCCAATGTCCACATTTGAAAAGGCAGGCACGAGCCCTGATATGAGTTCAAGGGCTCCGATTGGAATTTCCCGGTGAAGAGCTTTAATGTAACTGATCAGTATCCGGTAGGACTGGTTGTCACCAACCTCACTCAAAAGAAAAATTATTCCTGATAGCAGATCATTGTGCAGGGCCCAGGATATCCTTCCCGAATCGGCATCCCGCATCAACTGGTAGATAACAGACCATACAAGTTTGTCCCCGGATTTGGCTTTTTTTAAAAGCTCAACCATTGGTCTTCTGAGTTTACCTGCATCCGCAGCTTTTTTCAGATATTCAACGTATTCATTCGGAGTGGAAGGGGCTTTTTCCGTAAGTATATCACTCATTGAGTTAATTTCACTTCATCGGGATAAAAAACCATAATTTTTTTTATTGAGAACTCTTTTTTTATTATAAACTTATTGGGATCACGCCTGGTAAATGTTAATATTCCGGGAACACTTATGAAACGGATCTGGCAGATTCACACTGATCTGATTTTTTTACAGATTGAACTTACCAGAGAGCCTCTTTTAAAACTTTTTCAGTTTCCCCCGGTTTTGTGTTTTTTTCCTGTTGTGCTTTGGAGCGGTTATGGGTTTTTCCTTTTGCCTGTTTTTTAACGCGTTCAGTTTCTGATTTTAGATTTTCTTTTTCACCGGCACTCAAAGGCCCGGACTCCTTACCCGTCTTTGTTTTTGATTCTTTTTTCTCCCCGGGATCAAATTTTGGTCTTTTCTTTTTATCTCTTCCTTCAGTCTCTTTTGCCGGATTATTTTTCTTTTCCGTTTGATTTTCATTTTTTGCCGGTGCATTGTCTTTCACGGCAGAAGGATCTGCTTGCTTTTTTTCTTTGTTCTCTTTTTCTTCAGGTTTACCTTCTTTATTCTGATCCGGATCGGATTGATCTTTATCTGAATCTTTTTTATTCTGTTTGCATTTCTCCGGAAAATTTTCCAATTCCTGTAATTTTTTTGTAATTAACTGATGATTTTCAATTGATCTGTTTTTCAGCTCCTGATTCCAAAAAATAGATCTTTTGGTTTCAATCATTCTCTCTGCCGCTGCTTCCCAGAGTTTTTTAGTCACATCAGTCGTACAATTCTGCTCATCGATTTCTGCGATTCCCCAATAATATAGAGCCTCACCATCATTGTACAACGCTTCTGAAAAATCAGGATCGTTCAGAATTAATTTTTCATAGATCCTGTGCGCTGAGCTAAAATCCTTTTCTTTCATATATATATTTCCGGAATTAAATTCCGGGATTTCTGAGCGAAATCCATAGGACATACTTTTTTCAAATTGATATCCGGATTCTTTCAGGTGCCCCGCATTAAATTCACTGATTCCTTTTTTATTTGTAGAATGCGCTTTCCAGATTTTACAGAATGTAAAATTGAGAATTACAGCCGTTAGAATCAGGATTCGGATTATGACTTTCATTATTTAAGTATTTCGCCTGAATTTAAAATTCCTGAAAAGAAAAAGAGTCTCTATGACAAAAAAAAGAAGAAACAGGAAGATTGGATATACAGAGAGATCCTGTTTACCGGGAGCATTCGTGTATGTAGTTTTTTTTCCATTCTTTTTTAATGCCGGGATGATATTGTCTATCCATTTCTTGTTCTCAACCACAATGTATTCCCCGTCTGTTTTAGATGAAATTTTTTCCATATATTCATCCGTCCTGTAAGTATCGATATTCGTTACAGTTTTTGTGCGGGTTTCTCTTTTTACAGTTCCGGCAAGGTCAGTTCTACCGGACCCTTCTCCAGTATTTTCCATTTGAAAATAAGAAACATAAAACCGGACGGAACCGCCTTTCTTTGTTCCGATTCCCACGCAATGAACCGGAACATCTTTATTCTGAAAAATATTAAGTTCTTCTTCAAAATCCATTTTTTGATTCTTGGGAATCTCACCGTCGCTGATCAGGACGACCTGATAATTTCCAGGCTTTGCAATGACCTGGTGTATCACGGACTGAAATGCAGATTTAAAATGTGAACCTGTGTGTTCGAAATTATGGAGCGGAAGATTTTCTATAAATGTTTTCAGAGATTCTGTATCCCGCATTGGAGGTGAATGGACTGCTGCAATCCCGCTGAAAGTGATCAGTCCGAATGAATATTCAGGCAATGACGTAACGAGTTCAACTGCAAATTCCTTTGCCTGCGCAAATCTGTTCTTTGGTTTCTCCGAATGGACCTTTCTTGTATCCGACGCGAGCATACTGAAAGACGAATCAATGAGTAATATGATATTTCCGGTTTCCTCTTTTATTTCAACGGATCCCCGCGAAACAGGTGCGGCGGCAGAAATAATCAGGAATAGTCCCATAAAAAACAAAAATATGAAATGATACTTCAATGTTTTCCCGGAGTAACGGCTGAACTGGTATTGAAATCTCACGGAAACATTTGTCTTTATCCAGCCGATGGACCGGGATTGTTTTGAATAGACAATAAATAGAAGGACTGCCCAGGGAATAGTCCAGAGAAACTGCAGGGGAGAGAGAAATGAAATCATCTCATCGGTCTCCTTAGAAGGAATCCTTCTATCCACATCCAGGATAGCAGGAGCGGGATCAGAAGAATGGCGGCTAACGGACGATAGGAATGCACTGAAGAATATTTTTTTACTTCGATTGGCGACTTCTCGAGCCTGGAAAGCCAATACATTATATCTGTCAGAATGCTTTCGTCATAAGCCCGGAAATATCTT
>JAIOQL010000251.1 GCA_021413405.1 Leptospira sp. | reverse complement strand
TGGACAAAACAAAGAGTCATAAACGGAACCGGAATTGATTTTGTTGTATTCGAAAATCCTTTCCAGATTAATAGCAATCCTTCAACCGTTTTTATGGAAGCAATAGTCGTTGAAGTTTCGATCGATGGAACAAATTTCTGTGGATTTGCTCCTGATTATATAAATTCTTCTGAAACAGTCTATTCTAATGACCCTTCGAAATGGATACGGTATGCGGGTAAGACACCTGTATACTACAATGATGACAATAACCAGTTAAAGGGCTCTGACATCTACGACCCTGCGAAATCGGGTGGGGACGGGTTCGATCTGAGCAATCTAACAACTTCGTCTACTACAGATACGTTATGGGGAACAGGGTGCAGCGCGTCTCTTGTAACAAACATTCAAAACAACGGATTCTACTACATAAGGTTAAGTGCCGCGTCCGACCGGATCAACCCGGACACCTCTTCAAAATTTCTGAGGGATTCTGGCGCTTTCGATGGGCCGGACATTGATGGAGTATTTGCGAGATACCGTTTAGCAAGATGAACATCTCAATCCTGCTATTTTTTCTTTTTCATCTGCTTATATAAATCAAGAATTTTCCATTCATCCGGAGTAAATTCTGTATTTGATAAAACAAGATCCCCTTTTTTATTCTCATAGACTATATGGTCCCGGGCAACTCCCCAAAATCTTTCGCAAATCATAGGAAAAATCTGTTTTTTGGTGGCAGGTCCCCATTTGTAAACGGAATCTCCACTCCCCGAAATAAATTCGCTTTTCTTAGTAGTCTTCCATGGATTCAATTCAGGCTGGGATATCACAAATCCTTTACTGATTACCGGTTTGCCGAAACTGGAATATTTCAATTCCCTAAGAAAAACTGATCCGACGGAACCTCCAAACAGGTAGGCTGTTTTCCCATCCGCATAGAATAATTTCGGACTGAGAATATCACTTGCTATCTTCTCCACTGAATCTGATTTCGGATTAAACCAATAAAGAAAATACGATCCTGCATTGCCTGCAAAAATTATAAAAGTTTTTCCGGTTGGAAACAACAGATACCTGTTCTTCAGTTTTGGAAATGGAGCCAGAAGTTTTTCCTTCGGGACAATCAGCTTTGGTTTTTTAGGCTCTTTTGTTTCTTCCTGGTATAGATTATCATCGATGAAATAATAAATCACAGATCCCTCAGACGAAATGCTTCCTTTGTTTTTGCAGGAAACATAAGCTCCAGAATCATATTGATTTTTTGATTCTACGAGTGAAATCGCTTTCAGGCGACATCCGGTGCCATTTGAAAGTTTTAGCGAAACAAGTGCATATTCCGCTTCCGTTGAAACAGAGAATGATTCTGGAAACTCTCCCATATCCCTGGTTTTTACCAACGGATTTGCCAGATCTCTAAAAATTAATTTTTTGTCCTCGGTCCAGACTATCCTGTTCCTGTCACCGGACATTTCCAGAATCCGCGGAGTCTGCGGTTTGTTGCCGGAGATAACTTCATCTGATTGTCTCTGGCCTTCGAGTTTTTTCTTTATTT
>JAIOQL010000004.1 GCA_021413405.1 Leptospira sp. | reverse complement strand
TGTTCTCGTTTTTCAACGCTCCACTGATCGGCGTGTTTTTATTGGGAATGTTCTGGAAAAAGGCGACCCCTTGGTCGGCTTTTTATGGCCTCTTATCAGGTACGTTAACCGGCATTGGACACTATCTTCTGACAGAAAATGGAACAATTCTTTACAAAACCCGGATGGTATCTAATTTTTATGGGGCAATTTATGCTGCTTCTGTATGCTTTGTTATTATGTTCTCTCTAAGTTTTCTGACAAAACCCAAGGATGAAATAGATCTCCAGGGACTTCTTTATTCTACGAGAGACAAGAGTCTTCTGTTCTGGGATAAGAATATTTTATATTGGGGTGGAGCGTTAATCGCCCTGTTAATACTGTTTAATGTGTTACTTGCGTGACCGACGATAGAGAATTATCAGAATCGTTCAGTAAAATTAAAAAGGAAATTAAATCCGGAAAACCATTCTCTGAAATCCTTGATTTATTTTTGGATGAAGCTCTTTCTTTATTTGGCGCTTCTACAGGAAGTATTTCCCTGACGGATCCGGAAAAGAAAGTACTTACGATTGTTGCTGCCCGTGGAATTGATAAGGATAAAAGGCTTGCTGCAAAACTACCATTCAACGTAGGAATAACAGGCAGCGCAGCAGCAATCAAAGAAGTAATTTACGTCGCGAATGTTAAAGAGGATCCGAGATATGTGAAACTCATAGACCTGGTCGCATCCGAACTCGCTCTCCCTCTGGTGAATTCTGATGAAACGATAGGTGTCTTAAATCTTGAATCGAAAACAGAAAATCATTTTTCTCCGGAGCAAATCGAAAAAGCCAGGGATTTCGCAGATGAACTTACTGAAGCGATTTTCAGGAATCGATACAATCAGGAATTTTTCAAACGGAAAAAAGAAGAAGATGACTATTCGGAAAGAATATTAGGATATGATCCGCAAATTTTATTTTTGCGATCACGCATCCGTACTGTTGCTCCTTCCGACGCTTCTGTTCTGATAATAGGGGAATCGGGAACCGGGAAAGAATTAGTTGCGAAAAGCATTCACAATCTCTCAGCAAGAAAATCCAAAGCTTTTGTAGCACTGAATTGCGGAGTATTGAACGAAAATTTACTTGAATCAGAACTTTTTGGACATGTTAAAGGTGCCTATACGGGTGCCGAAAAAAATGTAAAGGGACGGTTTGAGACTGCCGATGAGGGGACCTTGTTCCTGGATGAAGTGGGAGAAATGCCTCCATCACTTCAGGTGAAACTTTTACGCGTCCTTCAAGAAGGAGAAATCGAAAGAGTCGGGGGGCATCAAAAAATAAAAGTAGATGTCAGAGTAATCAGCGCGACAAATCGTGACCTTGCGCTTGAAGTAGAGAAAGGAAATTTTCGTCTCGATTTGTATTTCCGGATGAGTGTAATCCCGATACGGATTCCAACATTGCGGGAGCGACGGGGTGATATTCCTCTTCTCGCTCACCATTTTTTACTGGAGTATAATTCGAGATATGGGAAAAACAGGCATTTGAGCCAGGAAGCAATGCAATGTCTCGTAAATCACTATTGGCAGGGAAATGTAAGGGAACTGGAGAACACGATTCAGTATTCCGTAATATTAAGCCCGAGCGATACAATTTTTCCCGAATCACTACCGGAAAATGTCCAGGAAACGTCGCGAAAAATTTTCGCACCGGATACTCCCGACGGGAAAAGAATCCAGCGAGAGTCAATATCCCATAGAACTCCCCGGGAAAATAATAATCTGAACCTTGAGAGAGCAATTCTGAAATTGGAAGCTGATATGATCCGTGAGGCATTCGAAAAAGAAAAAACACAGGAAGGCGCAGCAAAGCTCCTCGGAATAAGCAGGGGTGCATTACAATATAAAATCAAAAATAATCCTAATATGACGGATTACAATCCGTAATATTTTTAAAAAAGAGGGCTCACTTGAACGCATTGGAATTTCTTCGCGCGGAAGATGAAAAGAAGAATCTCTTCTTTTATTATTCTGCTTTATTTATTTTTCTCCTGGTTTTTGCAAGGTATAGGTGGGTTGGGGTAATCGAGAAAGAAGTCTGGTCTGATGAATGGGGACAAATTGCATTGCTTGGACGGGATTCGTTTTCAAGTATGTGGTCTACGCTGCATCCGACTCTCCAGAATTTAAATAACAACCAGACAGGATTTTCCTATGTCCTGACCTGGATTTGCGGAAAAATATTCGGTCCTTTTGAATTTGCATTGAGATTGCCAAATTATCTGTGCGGGCTAGGGATCATCTTTTTTTCGGCAGAAATAGTCCGAAAAGTCTCTGGTAAAATTCCAGGAATTATTGCCGCATTATATTTCGGATTGAGCGAATGGCAGATATTTTTTGCAAAGGAAGCAAGAGTCTACTCAGAGTTTGCATTTCTGATAATTCTCATTCTATATTTTATTGTTCTATATATTTTTTCGAAAAACAAAAAATTCCTTTATGCAGCATTTGTTTCTTCTTTTCTCTGTCTGTTGGCTACGCCCCAGGCATTACTGGCTGTTCCTGCATGTTTTATTTTGATATTTTCGGGGGTAGGTAACAAAAAAGATTTTTTGTCCCAATTTAAATTAATGATTATTGTTTCCATTTTTACGCTAATTGTATATTTTTGCGTTGCTAAATTAACTTATTCAGCTAACCCCATGGATGGAAATTCAATGAAATTTAATCCTTTCGAATTTATTCATTCATGGAGAGAAATTTTCCGGGAAGTATTGCGGCTTGTATTTAATCAAAATCTGCTATTGTATCTGATTCTTTTTTTATTGGCTTCATCTCTGAATTTTTTCGGAAGACAAAGAGAAAGAAACCGAACAAAACTCGCAATACCAATCATACTTTTTCTTATCTCGATGTCGGTTCTTATTCTAAGTATTATTGCGACTTATCTGAAAGAATATTGGATACTGTCTAGGCAGTGGTATTTTTTGCATGCACCGTTTCAGGTTGCGATTTTTAGTTTCTTCTATTTAAACATAAATGCACAGAAAATTTCAGCGCTTTCTGCTGCGATTTTGATAGTCACCGGCTGCTTTTTATATAGAGACTATGATAGATTCAAAAAGACCCCAGAATTTAATTATTCGGGGGAAAATGAAAATGCAAGATTAGAAAAAGTTTACGCAAAATTTCCAGAACAGAAATATTATTTCGTATCAAGCGAAGCAGATTATTTTATGAAACTCCTTGCCTGTCAGGGTGTGTATACTTTAAATCATAAGCGGACATTGTGTCCGTTTATGAATACCTGGTATGGAATTGATCCTCAGATAATTCCTGAAAATGTTTTTTTCTCTGATGAGATGAAATCCTTTAAAGGAATAATAATAGCAAGAACAGAGGCTAAGCATCCTCTGCTGAATTCATTAAATAAAAAAATTATAGATCGAATTGTAGTTTATTATCCTAAAGAATTGCATTTATAAAATTTCAATTCCTTCGCGATCTATGTTGTGAAGAACGGATTAAATTCAATCAAGAGCGCTTCATTTTAATCGTAAACATTCTAATTAAGAGACATAACTAGGAACATTCACTCGAAAACGATTGAAATTCAGCGTTTTTCCCAGGATTTGATACCAGAGAGCTGATTTTTGAGTAATTTTAGCATTTGGCACATCTTATGCATAATCTTGTATAAGTGATTTTGGGTTTTCCTGAAGTTACTAAAAATAGAGAGGATTAATCAAAATGAAAATCGTAAATTTCTTAATAGCTTCCATAATACTTGGGTTGTCTTTCAATTCATTATTTTCAATGGATCTTGATTTCGAAAGTAAACTATTGCAAAAAGCTCTGATTGAAGGTGCAGTAACAAAAGAACAAAAATCTGCAGTCGCTCATTTCCTTAGCTCGGTTGCATCTGAAAAGAGGAAGCTTGCAGCATCTTACAGAGAATCTGCAATTGTAAGCCACGGTGGAAAGGCCGCAACTCAAGACATGCAGTCTAAGAGATTTTTAGATATGGCTAAATCGCTCGAGAACGAAGCAACATCTTATGAAGCCCTTTCTTCACTTTATAGCCCTGAAAATCAGGTTGCTACTAACTAATATAAAATCTTTTAAAACTTTCTTTAAAGCGGGATTTACTCCCGCTTTTTTTAAATAAGACTTTACAAACTTTAGGCGGTTCGGGGTAGTTCTATTAGTTGTCGGAACACCAACAAGGATAATTTGCTTTTGGATCGATTTCAAGAAGCAGCCAATGAACTTCAGCATAAATTAATTCCATACCAAAAGAATGTTACCCTTGCGCCTTTCACTTCTTTCAAAATAGGCGGAGTAAATCCTCTTTTCCTTCAGCCTGAAAATGAAGAACAGATTCACGAATCAATCAATATTCTTAGTAAGTTTGGTATTGATTATAAAATTTTAGGCGGCGGAACAAACCTGCTAGTTTCTGACCATCCGGATGATTTCGCGATAATCCGATTGTCAGGAAAATTCAGGGAATTTCAGCAAATTGGAGATTCAAGTTTTTTTGTCGGAACTGCGGCGTTGACTACCCCCACATTCCGTAAAATTTCTTTAATGGGATTTACTGGATCAGAATTTTTGAGTACAATACCTGGTTATGTCGGTGGCGCGGTAATTCAGAATGCTGGATGCTACGGTGGAGAATTATTTAACTTAATCGATTACGTTGAATTTATCCGGGACGGGGGAGAAATAAGACGTCAGAGAAAGGACATTTCTTTCGGATATAGAATGACGGAGTTCCTACAGAAAAAGGATTCAATCATTACAGGAATTGCCCTAACTTTACAACCTGGAGACAATTTAAAAATCCAAAATTCTCTGAACGAAAAAAGGGAGAAACGGAACGCATCTCAGCCAGAAAATAAAAGAAGCGCTGGATCAGTTTTTAAGAATCCATCTCTAAGTGATCATTCCGGACATCCATTAAAAAGCTGGAAATTGATCGAAGATGCTGGTTTACGGGGTTTCTCCAAAGGTGGAGCTATTATTTCACCAGAACATTGCAATTTTATTGTAAATTTTAGAAATGCGACTGCGACAGATGTGGATTATCTAATCTGTCTAATTCAAGAAAAAGTATTTCATTTTTCCGGGATTAAACTTACTAGGGAGGTTGAATATTTTGGGAGAATTCCATAGAAGATAAATTCAAAACGTCGTAACGTTCATTCCCGAATGAGCTTTTTATTTTTAGAGTTCCCGTCATTAAATTTAATACTTTAGAAATATAATATGGAGGAAAATTAAACATTGATGGAGTTGTTCCTTTCATGACACTCCTTATTGCTTCTCCAAATTGGCTTGCTTCAATTAGGAATAGATATACAAAGATTAGTGAAGCTGAATTATTTGTTGATTCTGATACTAACATTAATTCCTGCCAATCAATTGAGTGTGGCCTGAAACAAAATCTCTTTAGATTTTGACCTTTGTTTTGGTATTGTTTTTTAAGCTTACCGCATCTTGGTATTAGATCAGAATAAAGCATTGACCTCACCCCTGTTAATGTACCACCC
>JAIOQL010000716.1 GCA_021413405.1 Leptospira sp. | reverse complement strand
GCGACGGTAGCATACAAACTGTTTTTACTTTCAGAGAAGGTTCGTTCGATGGACCCGAAAAGATTTATAAACCACGGGGATTTGTCCGGGATAAATCAAACGCAATCTGGGGGATGCAATTTATTTGGCCGATCGAAGCAGAATACCTGATAGTTCATCTGGATGAAAATTATTCAGAAACAATTATAGCGAGAAGCGAATTAGATTATGTATGGATCATGGCAAGAACCCCTTCTATTTCAAAAGAATCCTACGAAACACTTCTGCAAAAATGCGAAAAACTTGGATATGAAAGATCAAAAATCAAAAAAGCACCGCAAAAGATAAAGTAGTTTTTGCAAAATTGAATTTTTGCCGATGCCATCTCGCTCTTTAAATTTAGGATTCCTGATATCCATTGGGCAGAGCAAAAACGGTTCATCCGAGGTTTCTTTCCAAGGTTCTGGAGCTTTGACTGGCGACACTACCAAGATGGGGTCGGGTGAGAATAATGAAAATCGTTATGGGTGGCATGACGAAACATCAATTAAAATGAAGGTTAGAGTCATGATACTTACAAGGCTGCTTTATTCAGTTCTCACTTTTTCCTGAAAAGATAATGCGATACGAACCACTCCTGGCCGTTTCTGAATGCGAATAGTTCTGCACACGAAATAAAGAAAATTCTCCAGTAGACAAGCCATTTGAGTGCATTGTCCTTCCCGTATGTTTCAGAAAATATTTCTATAATTTTTTCATCGTTCTGATCCATTTTTCTCAACCAGGCTTCACATGTTTTGGAATAATTTTTTCCATCCATCCTCCAGTGATCTATGATCCTGAGATCGCTCTGGAAATAAAGGAAAAGATCATCCGAAGGCATCATACCGCCAGTAAAGAAATATTTAGCCATCCAATCTGTACTGTCCTTTACTTCAAAATGATATGCATATTTTCGATGACAAAAAATATGAACGAAGAAGAGGCCTTTTGGCTTTAAAAAAGCGGAAATTCTACTAAAAAGTTTTTCATAATTTTTCATATGTTCGAGCATTTCGACGGATACGATTCTATCAAATTTTCGATTAATTGTAAATTCATTCATATCCATAGTAATTACCCGGATATTGTTTAAGCCTCTTTGTCTTGCTGTAGAATCGATGAATTGCTTCTGTGATTTTGAATTGGAAACAGAAACAATCTTACATTTGGGAAATTTCCCGGCAATGTAAAGCGATAGAGAACCCCAGCCACATCCAAGGTCGAGTATAGTCTGGCCGTTTTGTATATCTGCTCTTTCGCAGGTAACCCGAAGCATCTCTGCTTCAGATTCCTCCAGAGTTTCTATCCCTTTTGGCCAGAACCCGGAACTGTATTTCAGATGCTTCCCAAGCACAAGCAGATAAAATTCAGATGGCACTTCATAGTGCTGTTCATTTGCATTAGAAGTATTGACGGCAATCGGAGAATTTTTGAGACCTTTTATGAATTCCTGTTTTGATTTGATTTCTTTTTCTATTCCGGATTTTCTTTCATCTCTCAATCGTTTCGAAAGAAGCGCGCGAACTGCTATCCGCAGGATGAAATCTGGTACCAGGTTTTTTTCGATCAGTTTAAATATCATAATCCGGCTCTTTTAAACCAGGGGAAAAAAGCATTGGTTGTCTTTTGGTATCTCAGGTAGGATTCCCCTCTCGATTTCACCGCAAACTCTTCAGTCATTTTCACACCGCTGATCCTTGTCAGGAAGATATACATTAGTACCGGCGAAAGAATTCCGATGAATCCGAATGGTGAAGCAATGGCGACTAACGCAAATGAGATCCAGATGAGCCATTCAAAAAAATAGTTTGGATGCCTTGACATACTCCAGAGACCGACATCACAAACTTTTCCTTTGTTTGCAGGATCGGATTTAAATCTATGAAGCTGTTTATCCGCAAGGTATTCACCAAATAAAGAGAAAAGGAATAATACAAATGCAGAATATTCAACCGGATGAATATGGGTTTCAGCATTCATGCAGGCGAAGAGAAACGGCAGAGAAAGAATAACACCCAGAATTCCCTGTAGCTGGAAAACATTGGTAAAAAATTTTCTGTCTACGGAATTGCCATAATCGCTTCTGAATGCCCGGTATCGTTTATCTT
>JAIOQL010000724.1 GCA_021413405.1 Leptospira sp. | reverse complement strand
TGACTCCATCGAACCGCATTGCATTTGAAACGAGTTCTATGGAATCTGCAATAATTTCGCGGGAAGGGAGAGAATATCTCATACCTTCGTGACCCATTGATATTCCGTCGGACACAGTGATTGTTCCGAAAATTTGCGGCATTCCGCCTGCTGCCCGGATACCTTCCTTTGCTTTTTCCGCCAGCCGGTTTATATGTGAATTGCACGGAGTGATCTCTGCCCATGTCGAAGCAATCCCGATTATAGGTTTATCAAAATCCTCATTTACAAACCCGACTGCACGAAGCATTGCACGGTTTGGGGCACGGTTATCGCCGCCTGTTGTCATAGAACTTCTGTTTTTTAAGGATTCGGACATATAAGACTCCCTGATTTTAATCCTGATATCATATAAAAATTTTCATTCTGAGAGATTGATTAATATCTCATTCGGATTGAATTTTTATGATCCTGATTTAATTTTTTCTGTATGAATATTACAGTTTATTGCATATTTCTTCTGTAAAGCACAGAATCTTTTTCTTTAGACAGGATTCTCAAAAATCGGGAGGATATTTTCCGGCGAATTTTCTGATCAGCCGGAAACAACAATGGAATTTTCGCAGTAATGAATTACCAGATAACTTTATAGTAAGAGCTTCCAAAAACGGTTCCACGAAGGGACATTTCTTTTGCGGATAAGGAATATTCTTTTATAATCCCCGTGGTCCCCTGATCGTCTTCGATAATGTATAATTCATCGTTTCTGGCCCGGACAAAATTATAGAATTCTTTTCTGAGTTCCTTTGTAGTGAAACCCATTTTAAAAGCCGGTTTCCCGGTGTAATAGTAGAATGTTCCTGTATAAATATGTCCGATAACCCAGGAACTGTTGCGTTTCAATTCTTCCGGAATTGAAACGGCTGAGAAAGCCGGATTCTTTTTTCCAGTTGTCTCACTCTTCGGCTGGAGATTCTTTAGAATTTCAGTTTTCAGGAAAAAATAAGATGAGGAAAAAATAAAAAATAACAGCACAGCATTTATGATCAATCGGAATATATTTTTCCTGTGAAATCCGGCACCCGCACTTTTTAGAATTTCTCCCTGGAAATTCCAGCCCAGTGATATTAATGCCAGGAATTCAATTGTCGCAAGTCTGGATGCATATAGATAATGTGATTCATGGACTTTGTGAGTAAGGAAATAAATCTCAGGAATTAGACAGAAAAGAATGAGAGCGATAATTTTTTGAAAAGAAAGGTTGGCAAATTTCCTCTCTTCAATTTTGGGACGGTTTAAGATCTGTATCACATTGCTTGCAAGAAAACAAATAAAAAAAACTGTGAATATGAAAAAGGCAATAACTGAATTCCGGTCATTCTGATAATAATACGCAATGTTTCCGGAAAGAATTTCAGGTATTTCTGAGATCATCGGAAACTCTGTATCATGGTATGGATACGTCGAAAGATACCATGCTCCTGAAATTATTTCCTGGTGGATTGCCAATGGAATAATTCCTGTAACGAGAACACCGAGAGAGAAAATTGTGATAGAAGAAAGGATTGTAAAAATCTTTTCTCTTTGGTCAAGGCCATACAAATAAATAAGAATAAGGAACCCCGGGAATAAGAAGAGCGTGGCTGCGCGGGTATAGATTGAAAATCCAAAAAGAATTCCCGATGCCAGCAGAAGCGGTAATTTTTCCTTTCCGTTCGTCCGGAGAGAAAAATAAGCAGTAAGGACGCTGAAAAAAAGCGGAATAAGCAGAACATTGAAGGAAAAACTGAATCCCGAAAGAATGATGAGATAAACCATAAAGGCCAGGAAAGA
The DNA here is from genome assembly GCA_021413405.1 of Leptospira sp. Taxonomy (GTDB): domain Bacteria; phylum Spirochaetota; class Leptospiria; order Leptospirales; family Leptospiraceae; genus JAIOQL01. The sequence continues at coordinate 997 of JAIOQL010000724.1, read as the reverse complement.
AAATGCAATCAGGATGGCGGAAAATATTTTCGATTTTCTCCAGCTATAAAAAATTCCAATTAGTGCCGCACCTGTCAACACCCCGATGATAATGCGATTCAGAATTCTGATCGATTTTCCTTCCGGGAACAACCCGAGAATCAAACCGGTTCCAGGCTGATATTGAACCCCGGTTTTTTGGGATATATCAAAATAACGGTAGGCTTGCGGGGCAACGGCCATGTACCAATCCCGGTGAGAAATTTTAGTTGATCTGAATTTTTCCGTAACCAGTACGGATTGCGGGTGTTCGATTATAAATTTTGGAGAAGAGCCACCATTGAAATATTCCCTGAATTCCCTGGCCATTTCCAGGTAACCGAAAGGATCGCAGGCGATTGGGAGTTCATTTATCTTTTCCAGAACCTTTAGGGAGACTGAAGAAATCGAAATAATAGAATAAGTGAGGAAAATGAAATAAATATTTTTAATAGTAATATATTTGAAAATACGATTTCTCATCCTGTGACGATTCTGATTGGCTATGTCTGGATTTTTTCAATCCAATCCATATTTTGTTCTGACAGAATCGCTGGGACATGAATTTGTCCCGAAGCAGCCGCATCCGCCGGAATGAGTGTGGCCGGGATTACCGGCAGGTTCCGTTACGTTAGGCGAGATTCCACTTCCCGCATAGGCGAACATGGATAATTTTTTCCGGACAGATCCGTTTTCGGAACAATCAGAAGTGATTTCACTGCAGAACTCAATTCGCCTTGACATTGGTTGCAAAGCCTCAAGAGATTTTCCGCATTTCAGACATTCATATTCATAAATTGGCATAATTTCCCCATTCTTCCTGACACCTGAATTTATTTTTTGTAAACGAAAACAAAGGAAAGTCCGAAAAGCAATGCTAAAAATCCGATCACACCATACAAAGACTTGTCCCAGCCTGTGAAAACTGTTCCGTTCGTGATAATCCGTTCCCGGCTTTCATTTGTCGCTGCTTCCTCTA
>JAIOQL010000723.1 GCA_021413405.1 Leptospira sp. | reverse complement strand
AAACATTGTAACCGGATTTACCGCCTGGGGGATAGATCAGTTCGCCTATAAATTTAACCGGCCGGACCTGATCCTGGAACGGGCAGGTATGGGAAATAAAACACTGTTGACCCATTATTTCAACCGGTTCAAAAAAAGACTGAACCGTGCGGGTCTTTCCGAAAGCGATGTAAATTCAGAAATGGATGTTCCAACTGCTACTATCATTGCGCATTCTGTTGTCAAAGATGTTGCGAATCTCCGGATCGGACTTCAGGATGAAAAATATTCTATCCGGAATTACAATATCTATGTAAATGATGTTCCTCTTTTCGGGAGCAAGGGGAAAAAGACAGATGGAACGAAAGTTTTCATTGAAGAACAATTTCAACTAACGCCCGGAAAAAATAAAATTGAAGTAACCTGTTTGAATTCGAGAGGAGCGGAATCCCTCCGGTCTCTTGTATATTTATTTTCTTCCTACACTCCGAAAGAGAAAGGCGATCTCTATTATCTTGGCTTTGGGGTTTCCCGCTATAAGAACACGGAATTGAACCTGCAATTTGCAGATAAGGATGCGAAGGACCTGGCCGGTGTTTTTGGTGGATTTGAAAAGAAAAGTTTTTCCGGATTCCATTCCCGGATCTATCTGAATGAAGAAGCGACTGTTGAGAATGTACGTAAGGCAAAAGAATTTCTGAAAAATGCGAAACCTGCGGATACCGTTGTTCTATTTATTGCCGGCCATGGGCTTCACGATCGCGATAAGGAATCTACATATTATTTTCTGACACACGAAACAGATCTTACGAAACTTGCAGACACCGCGGCAAATTTTGAATTGATTGAAGAAATTCTACAGGAAATCGCACCGAGGAATAAACTGTTCCTCATTGATACTTGTGAATCAGGAGAGACTGAGGATGAAACAGTTTCAAGAAATCTAATCACTGCAAAATCCAGGGGTCTATCTCCCAGAACAATCAGAAGCATAAATGTAATTGCAAAGGGAAAGTCTCCTGATAAGCCGAGGACATTTCTTTTTGAAACTGATCGATACATCTACAACGATCTTTTGAGAAGATCCGGCGCAGTTGTCTTTTCATCTTCAAAGGGAGGAGAATTCTCCTATGAAAGTGCGGAGATACAAAACGGATTTTTTACTTCCGAACTGATTCATGCACTCAGGAACAGGAAAGCAGACAGGAATGGTGACGGAATTATTTCCACCGATGAATTGAAGGCTATAGTGATTCAGGAAGTTTCAAAAAAAACAAACGGATTGCAGAATCCAACTGTAGATAAGGATAATATTTATCAGAAATTCGGATTTTGAAGCGTTATGCGGCATCATTCGGATTTCATACCTATGTATGCATATTCCGTGACAGATTGTATAAATTCTTTCATCTCTTTTGCTGTCTTTTTTGGTTTGATTCTTCCCTCGAGAAAAAGCATAGCAATGCCATGGATCATTGACCAGGAGGCGAGGGTTTTTTCACGTGCCTGTCCTTGTCTTATTGCTCCAAGCTTTTGTCCCATCCGGATGATCTCGTGCAATTGTCTGTAAGTTCTCCGGGAAACTGCGGAAAGAGTCGGGTGTAATTTCAGATCAACTCCACCAAACATTATTCTCGCGAATTGCTGGTTATTCAGAATAAACTGAATGTATGTCCAGCCGAGTGCCCGGAAACGCCCGATAAAATCATTGTCCGTTTTTTTTAATTCTTTCCGGTAAGAGGAAAAATATTTCTGAAATCCTTTTTCAGATATCGCAGCGAGCAGTGCATTTTTATTTTCGAAATGATGGTAGGATGCAACATGACTGACTCCTGCGAGTGCTGCAACTTTACGGAGAGACATATCTTCGAGTGGAGTCGTTTTTAGAAGCTCCGCGCCTGCAAGGATCAGATCATCTCTGACTGTCACCCGGTC
>JAIOQL010000722.1 GCA_021413405.1 Leptospira sp. | reverse complement strand
GCACAGGCGCCCGCAGGGTCCTGCTCATCCTGATCTCCGGGATAGCAGATGGAGTTCCGCGTATTCTTAAATTTTTGATTGGAAAATCCCGGGACTCAAAATCTTCAATTGTCTTTCTTTGCCATACTTTATTCCTGAGCTCTGAATCTTGCGATGACAGACCTGTAAAAAAAATAATAAGAGGGAGGATAATCCAATTCATTCCGGCATGACATTCAGTATGTATCTGAATCTATAAAATATAATCGACATAAGATTCTTATCTTCCAATTTTTAAGATTTTTTTTCACAGGGATTCTCTATCTTGACAGTTCCTTCTACATGCACAATATTGTCCTAATTCAAGAAATTTATAAGATATATAGGAGAAATAAATACATGAAGCTATTTTCACCCATGAAACTTTTAGCGCTATCAATTTTAATATGCGCCATAGGGCTTCTGGCTCAGGACAATTCTTCAGAAAACAAGGATGCTCCCAAGTCTGATCCCGCAGCAAAACCGGAAGCAACGACTGACCCGGCCGGACAACCTGCAGAAAATAAGGATGCCCCTAAAACTGAACCTGCAAAAGAACAGAGTTCAAATCCGTCATCAACGATGTTCGTGAATTCAAGAGCAACCTTTGAACTGAAATCAAGCGACGATATGACAATGGTAGACTACATCGAATTCAAAGTGAACAATGGTGAATTTCAAAAGTATTCAACCCCGCTTTCTATTTCCGAAGAAGGTCAGGCAACAATCAGCTATCGCGCAGTGGACAAAGCTGGAAACAAAGAGCCCTTAAAAGCACTTGTTGTTATTGTTGACAACACTCCGGCAATTGCATCGATTTCTTCAAGTGAACCTCCTTACACTGTAGATGGAAAAAATTTCGCATCAAACAAAGCTACATACACATTAAAGGCTGAAGATAAGGTATCAGGTATCAGAAAAATTGAATACCAGATCGACAATGAGCCAAAACAGGAATACACAGGACAACCGATCAAAGTTGAAAAGCCGGGAGTTCACATAGTTAAATATTCTGCAATCGATGGAGCAGGAAATCCTTCTCCTGAAACAAGCTATCTCGTTCACATTGATGATGTAAAACCAACTGTAGAAATCAGAGAATCTATTTCCTTTATGGCTGTTGATGGAAAGAATTACAGCAAAAAAGGAACAACTTTCACAGTGAGAGCTACTGATGCAGACAGTGGAGTTGCAAAAATTCTGGTTAAGCTGGACACAGCTGCTGATTTTGTTCCATATACCGAAGCACTTGCACTTCCTACCCAGGGAGAGCATTCAATCGAAGCCAAAGCTATCGACAACGTAGGAAATGAGAGCGAAGTAAAAAAAATCTCTTTCTTTACAGACGTAACGCCTCCAAGCACAACAATTACAACAGTACCGGCTGCTCAGTAGTTTAACAACAGCCGCAAGAAACCGGGGAGTGAGAAATCACTCCCTTTTTTTATCCAAATTTACTTTTTTTTAAAACCTATCTGACTTTTTTTTACCTGTATTCTATATGGTAAAAAAAATATCCAAACTTCTCGAAATCTCCTTTCCTCTTGTCTGTACATTTTGCACTTCTGGTGACCTGCTTTCATCGAAAATTGGAATTTGCAGAAAGTGCTACCAGTCGCGACCGCATTCTTCTTTAATAGGAAGCTGCCCTGTTTGTGCCTCCGCAAACCCGAACGGATTATGTCTATATTGTTCATCAAGAAATGTATTTTTTGACAAATTGTATTTTATTCGTGAAAGAAATATTCAGGAAAAAGAAATTATTCAAAAGATAAAGTTCAAAAATGAACCATACTTGTCCGGTTATTTCCGGATTGGGATCCGGGGAATCTTTAGTGACATAATAAAAAACTATTCATCCTTCCGGATAACTGTCGCACCTTCGCATAAAAAAACCGTTTCCGGCAGACCCTATCACTCCTGTTCCAGCATCCTGGATTATGCACGAAGGTCTGTAACGACAACCGTGGAACAACCTATAGAGAAAATTTCGGGGGAATTGCAATCCGGTAAAACTTTCAGGGAAAGGTTTTTACATGCTCGTCATGCATTCAGAATAAAGTCTGAATTTGTAAACAGACTTTCAGGCAACTGGCTTTTGGTAGATGATGTATTTACTACCGGAGCGTCCATAAATGAAATTTCAAGATTACTGAAAGAAAACGGGGCAGAAAATGTAATCGCTCTGGTGATGGCAAAAAACCTATAAATTGTGTTTTTTTGTTGCTATCCCATTCAAATGCATTAATAATAGGGTCTGGAACGAGAAGGTAACGAATGGAGGTCAATTTAAAAGAAGGCATACAGACATTAAAACTTCAAGGTTCCATTTTGCAGGCCGATGCAGAATTACTGGAAGGGCTGCTGACAAAAATTGATCCCACTGATCCATATAGGGTCATCATTGACTTCACTGACGCAACTCATATCTGTTCTGCAGTTCTTGGCATTTTGGTTTCTTTCAAGCGTAAATTCAAACAGAATGGTGGGGATGTAAAGCTTGTTATATCTGATGAGGATTTGCTTGAACTGTTTGAAATCACAATGCTGGACAAAGTTTTTGAAATATATTCAGATGCACTGGCTGCGGGCCGTTCCTTTCTGCTGTAAAACTTCTTGCAAAGTATCATAGCAATAGCAACAGCCAATCTCCATAAAGTTACAGAAATCAGATCTTTTCTTAACGGGACAAACATAACGATCAAAACACCCCTGGATCTTAATATTAAATGGGCAGTTGAAGAAACCGGTACCACTTTCGAAGAAAACGCAAATCTGAAATCGAAAGAGCTTTTCCGTCTCTCCGGACTTCCTTCACTGGCAGATGATTCCGGAATATGCGTTCATGCGTTAGGCGATAGCCCGGGAGTCTATTCGGCCATGTATGGAAAAGAAGGAATGACCGACCGCGAACGTGCACTTTTTCTTCTCGAACAAATGAAAAACATTTCTGACCGCTCCGCCTATTTTCAATGCATTTTATCTTTCACCGATAGAGATGGAACCAGGATCTTTGAAGGACGGTGCAACGGAGAGATTGCAAATGACTATGACGAAACCGGCGAAGGCTTCGGGTATGATCCTGTATTCTTTTATCCGGGACTCAGGAAAAGATTTTCAATGCTAACGAAGGAAGAAAAAAATTCAGTTTCTCACAGGGGACTCGCCTTAAAAAAATTTCAGGAATTTCTAAAGAATTACAGTTTATCCCACTAATTTCCTGACTCCCTGTTTTAGCCCGTCAACACTCAGAAAAAACATAGGGATTTCTTTCCTTATCATTTCAATCGTAGGAGCATTCCAGTATTTTCTGTTTTCCGGGTTTAACCAGACGGAATATTTGAAAAAATGCGTTAGTTGAGACAGCCTCTCGAAACCTGATTTTGGCTCACTGGCCGGTTTCTGATTTTTTGCACTCCTTCCATAAACATAGTCATATGTAAAAGGTCTGTTCATCAGCTCGTAGGGAGCCATATATGCATCACCTACAAATATCACCCGTGTATCCGGTTTTAGTTTGTTCAAAAGATACTCAACACTGATCCGGTTCCTCATCGAAGCATCTTTATAAACGTAGTCATACATAATATTGTGAAAATAGTAGTAGTGAAATTCCTTGAAATGATTGAGCTGGTGACCCGCACTAAAAAGTTTACTGACGCGTTCAGCGTGTGGGGTCATGCTCCCCCCCACATCCATCAGAAGCAAAAGCTTCATGTTATTCTTTCTGGATTTCTCAAAAACAATATCAATATCACCGGCATTTTTGCATGTTCCATCAATCGTTTTTGGAATTGAAATATCCGGACGGCCCTGCTTCCGCAGATCCCGGATATTTTTCAACGCAACCTTGATCTGGCGGACGTTCAGGGTTTCATCAGTACGATAGTCGGCATACCTTCTCTCTTCTGCGATGGAAATCGCACTCTTTCCGCCCGACTCTCCTCCGATTCTGATCCCGTTTGGATTAAATCCGGAATTTCCAAAGGGAGAAGTTCCGCCAGTGCCAATCCAGTAATTTCCGCCATCGTGTCTTTCTTTCTGTTCCCTGAGTCTTTTTTCAAGTTCCCGCATCAGATCTTCAGGAGGAATATGAAGAGCGTTAGTTTTCCTCTCATCTGATAACTCCTGTTCAATAGCAGAATTCAACCATTCTTCAATTTTCTTTTTGAATTCAGGATCGTCAGTGATCCCTTTG
>JAIOQL010000721.1 GCA_021413405.1 Leptospira sp. | reverse complement strand
CTCAATTTTCATTGGACATAGACCTCGGCATGGAGCGCTCCCGCTTTCTTCAGGGATTCGAGAATAGCTATGATATCTTTCGTGGAAGCACCGACTTTATTTAGAGCATCGACAACATCTGACACGCGCGTAGCTTCTTCAATCATGAGCACTTTTTGCTCAGTGGAATTCATTGAATCTTTATTTCTACCTGCGACTATGAGGCTGAGGCCCTGTCTCGAAATCGCAACCTCATCTATCGTGACATTCGCTCCCATCACTATAGTTCCGGTTCTCTCATTGATAACGACTTTTGCCCGATTGTCCGGTTCCACTTTCAGATTCTCGAGTTCTGCGAGAAATGCAACTGCAGTCGATTTTTCCGGAACATTCACCTCGATTTCAATTGGAGAGATCACAACTGATTTTATGGAGAAACTTGTATCTATGAGCTTTGATATGGCGTTTAACGTTGAAAAATCCTGATCCCCCAGGATTACCCGGAATTTTGACGAGCTGAAAAAATTCCCCGTAATTTCCTTTTCAACGATTCCACCTTTATGAATGATCCCTACATTCTTTTGCTGGTTCTTCGGACTGATGATCTGCCCGGAATCTTTTTTTTCACCAACTCCACTTCCAAACCGGTATTCTCTTCCGGGTGACTGGCTCGAACTTCCCCGCTCTTCGCGACCACCGAAAGAAATCACCCCGCTTGCGACTGCCATCACTTCATTTTTTGCAGATTTTAACGGGGACTGGAGAAGCACACCGCCTTCGAGACTTTTTGCATCGCCAATGGATGAGACAGTTACATCTATCCGGTCACCAGCCTTTGCAAAGGAAGATATATCAGCAGTAATCAGAACAGACGCAATATTTCTTGTCTGGGATGCATTCAGATTTGTACTTAGTCCGAGGTTCTTTAGATAGTTCTTCATGCTTTCAGAAGTAATTGCATTTTTGGAATCTCCTGTTCCGGGAAGACCCACAACAATTCCGAAACCTGTGAGCTGGTTTTCACGAATCCCATCAATTCTTGCGATGTCTTTTAGTCTCACTTCCACAGCTGAAAGTGCCGAGAAACCGGAGGTTAAAGAGAAGAGGATTGCAACAAAAATGAAACGGACTTTCATTATGCCACCGGATATTCTTAAATTTTGCTTCTTCATATATTACTCACTCTCACCGAGCATACGTTTAATATTTTTCAGAATGAGCATTTGTTTTACTTTCTCGGACAATTCTGCTTTATATGTAATGCTTCCGTCCGGATTCTGATTTTCTTTTATCACAACTTCCGGATCTTCCATCATTTCTTTTGAAACGCTTCCCTGGAATTCGAGTTTCAGATTAGCAATCAGATCGCTTGATACAGTTCTGTCTTCTTC
>JAIOQL010000003.1 GCA_021413405.1 Leptospira sp. | reverse complement strand
AATGGTGTGTCTATTTCAAGAAAATTTCTCCCCCCGAAAAAAAGCCGGAGCTCAGAGAAAAATCTGGAACGGAGACTTAGAATTTCTGTACTAAGTAAATTCATATATGGCTAAAGAATTAAAACACTTCCGCTTATTCCAACGAAAGGAACACATCGAGATTTTCTGTCTTTTTGGAACTACAAACCCCGAAGTTACGAATGAAGCAAATTCTATATTTCATACAATCTTCTTTGGTTCACGGCACAATGTTAAAATTCATCTGGGTAAAATCAGTTACATGGACCAGCACCTGGTAACATCCATTCTGAACCTCGGACGTGATCTCCGGGAAAAAAATCGTTACCTGATCCTGACGGAACTCCCTATAAGCACGCAAAGATATTTTCAGAAATTTTCCTTCGATAATATAATCTATTGCCCAAACTTGAAACCTGTTTAAAATTTTTCTTCCGTTAATTTTTCGTTTTTCCAGGTGTTTATTTCAAGATCAATACCAAGTCCTCCAATAAGAAGCAAGAGTCTGGAACCAAGGGATATCCCCTCGGTTGATTCATCTGCAAATTCTACCGTGGTATAAAGAGAAACTTTGTATTCTTTTGAAATCCTTTTTAATTCAAGCCTTGCGAGAGCCAGTCGTTTCAAAAGTGACCACAAATGCGTTTCTAATGGCAATTCGCCCTCCAATTTGGAATTAATCTGCCAATGTCCGGTGTTTTCTATACCGGGTTTAATAGCGGGAGTAGATTTTGTATGAAAATAATCCGGGGAGACATTCAAACGTCTGGTAATTTCATCGGGATTCAATTCAGGTCCCGAAATAACCAAAAGTGCCCAGCTTTTAGGAGTTTTTAACATATCCTATCCCAAAATCCCCACAAATGTAATGATTTTTCATAAATTTATTTATTATTGACAACAAGTCTCTGAGTTTCAACATATAAAATGGTTACGTAACTTGCGGTTCGACTCAGGAGAACAATTTCCTGACTTCCAATTTGTTGCAACGATTTTTGAATCCGGAATAGGAATTGCATATATCTCTTGAATAAATCATGAAAAATATTTTAGTAATTGAAGACGATCCTGATATTGGCACTCTGATTCGCAAGACATTAGATTCGGCACACTACATAACTTCCGTATCCGAGACAGGAGAAGAAGGTCTAAAAGCGTACAAAGAAAGATTACCTGATATGCTGATACTGGATCTTTCTTTACCTGACATGGATGGAATAGAAATCTGCAGGAATATCAGGAAAAACGACGAATCGACTCCGATTTTTATTTTATCAGCCCGAGATGAGGAAATTGACCGCATAATGGGTCTCGAACTTGGCGCAGATGATTATATTACGAAACCATTTTCCATCAGAGAGCTGAAAGCACGTGTAGATGTGTTTTTCCGGAGATGGGAAGGCAAAAGCAACTCCAAAAACGGGGGAGCTCCGGATGGAGAAATTGTCAGAGGCACTTTAAAAATAGATCCGGTTCGAAGACGGGTTACGATCAATAATAAAATCATTAATATTTCCAGGAAAGAATTTGAAATCTTACAGTTGCTAGCCGGTTCACCGGGGAAAGTATTTACCCGGGAAATGATCCTCGAAACTATCTGGGGAACAGAATGGGACGGATTTGAACGAATGATTGATAGCCATATCAAAAGAATCAGATCAAAATTGGACAGAACTTCCGCCCAACCGGAATGGATTGAAACTATCTGGGGAATTGGTTACAGATTCAATGATAATTATGATAAGTTGCCTGCTTAATACATCTCTATTTCATTTCTGAATAAATTTTTTCTGCATGCTCTGCCAGACGGAAGTCCAACTCCGTAATCCCATTTGCAGAATCAGTGTGGGTGTTTATTCTGACTTTTTTATACCCGATTACCATTTCAGAATGGTGGTCTATTAATTCAGATTTTTCTCCCAGTTTATGGGCAAAGTCGAGCCCGGTAATGTATTCGCGAAATTTGAATTCCTTTGTAATATCTTCGCCCTTCAACTCCCATCCCGGGAATCCTTCAAGCTTTTCGCGAATTTTGTCCGAATTTAATTTTTCCATAAAGACAAAGATCGCAAAAATGGATCCGGAGTCATCTGCAATTTATTGACAAGCTCGTCTATGCATGATTCAGGAAATATACCTCTTTTTCCCGCCGGACGTAAAAATTCTTCTGAAAGATTTTTTTTTGCACAA
>JAIOQL010000682.1 GCA_021413405.1 Leptospira sp. | reverse complement strand
TTCTGATGCAAAAACGATAGCTCCATCCGGTCGTTCACCCATGACTAAGGGTCGAAAACCGTTCGGATCTCTAACCGCTATTAGATTTCGGGGAGTCAGAACCAGAAGTGAATAGGCGCCCTGCACAAGTTTCAAAGCTTCGGATAAGGCTACGATTGGATCACCGGATCTCGATTTTGCCATTAAATGGACAATTACTTCCGAATCGATCGTAGTCTGAAAAATACTGCCCTGGTCTTCCAGAACTTTTCGGATATCCCAGGAATTGACGAGATTACCATTGTGGGCGAGAGAAATTGCTCCAAGGTGAGATTCTACCCGCATCGGCTGAGCATTCCGGAGAAAGCTGGCACCTGTTGTCGAATAGCGATTGTGCCCAATTGCCGAATCCCCGCTGAGTTCTTTTATTTTCTTTTCATTGAAGACTGAAGCGACAAGCCCCATTCCTGCATACCGGTAAAGATGAGCTCCATCTGAAGAAACAATTCCACTTGACTCCTGCCCCCTGTGCTGCATGGAATAAAGACCGAGATAGGCAAAATTTGCCGCTTCCGGGCTGTTATATATACCGAAAATCGCGCACTCATCCCGTGGTTTATCATCGGTAACCGTCAGTGAAGTCCGGGAATTCAGTGGAGATTTTTTATTCGTCATAAAATATGTCCGTTACGGATATGTTTTCGGATCAATTAAATCATGCAAATCAATTCTGATTACATTCTGATAGATACAAAGCAAAGTCTTGATCTTGCCCTGATAAATCTCAAATCTTCACCGGTTCTTTCCATCGACACCGAATCCTCCGGTTACTATACATACTATTCACGAATTTGTCTTATTCAAATCACTGCTCATGGAAAAAATTATCTGATTGATACACTTACAAACCATGATTTGCAGGGTATTGGAGAGATTTTTAATAACAAATCCATACTGAAAATTTTCCATTCTGCAACGGATGACATCAAAGCGTTAAAAAGGGATTTTAAATTTGAATTCTCCGCTATTG
>JAIOQL010000250.1 GCA_021413405.1 Leptospira sp. | reverse complement strand
CAGCGATGCTCGGATTTTTTCTGATCACTGTTACAATATTTATTCATGGCCCGGAACTCTTTGTGAAACCTTCCGGACTTTCGGCGGATTGGCTCTGGCTCTGGGAAGTCTATCAACGCAGCAATTTTGTAAAAAATCTTTGTCTGCTTGGAGTTTGCATACACCTGCTGAATTATTCCTCAGGCAGATATAGCCTCGATCATTTTCTTGAAACCAAAAGAAAGAAATAATCTACGGGGCGTTTCCTGACCTCCCTTTTTTCCCTCCTTGTTAAGGAGGAGTTGGGGGTGGTTGCAGGCCGCGCTTTTCGCGACTCCGCTACCGCTTCGGCCCTTCGGGCTGCTTCGCATCGCTACAATCGCTAACGCATATTTTTCGCTTTCTTTCTTTTTCTCTGTAGAAAAAGAAAGAAAGTCTCGCAAAGAAAGAAAAAGACCCGCGCACTGACGGCCTCCTGCCGCAGAGCCTCCCTATTCCGATGCATCCTGCATCGGGAGCGAAGATCTTCTGAGTTTACAGGATTTCGCCTAACGCACGTTCCATCTTTGCAGAGAACCCCGAGACCAGATTTGGAAAAGTGTTTTCCAAATTGATCGAAAAATTTCGCAAAACATGGTATGTCTAAAGTTCCATCAATGGCCTTTTTAGCCTTATTTTTATTGAATCTACTTCACTTTCGCCATCCGAAATTCCGGCCTGCCGTGAAATTGCTTTGTCAATTAATTTCATTAAATTTTCAAGCGATGTGCTCTCACGAATTGCTTGTCTTTCCACTCACAATCTCTTACCGGAATCCTCGATTAATATCAATATAAGGTAATGCGACCGCGAAAGGCAGATTGAATTTGATTACCGTAAGGCTAAGACATTGCATCGCTAAACCCGCGAACTGATTCATTGAATTGACCAAGTCATCGGGTCGTTTCCCTGTTATCTATTTTTTTCATCCATAGGAAGCGGGGCTTCTTTTCCTTTTTCGGGAGAAATTTCAATATCCTGAGTTTCCTTTTTTTCAGAATTCAACTCCATAGAAAAAGCTACGGTTATTGCCGATTCATATGGCCTGAAATCAGTTCCCCGGTAAAGAGGATTCCGATACGAAATACTGAGCACATATCTTTCTGAAAAATTAATCGAGACACCTCCCGATGCTTCTCTAAAAATTCGGGGAGGATCGATACCATCTACCTTTTCTTCTTCCTCAAGACTATTGAGGGCAGTAAACGGAGTTTTGTATAAAAATCCTGCGATAAAAGAGAAATTTTGATTAAACAGGTAAGTCAGGTAGAAAGAATAGGTTGTGGATTTTTTTAAATTACTTTGGGTTTGCACAACCGTATCGGATGAACTCCTGAAAATATAAGGAACACCATCATCTGAATTTGGATTTTTTGCATGGTCGGATCCAATAGGAGCAAGCCCGCTCACCTTGCCGACTATACTGATATCTTTGTATAAATATCCTGCAGAAAGATTACCGATGCCAGTGTAATAATTTCCTCCGGTAAACCTGTCAGTATCTCCTCCCGAAGGAAATCCGATCCTGCCTTCAATGACTAAAAAATAATCTTTATTCAGATTAAATAGGGGAGACCATTTTCCACCGGCATAAACTTTGCCTATTCTGGCTGCGTCACTTCTTTCTTTCTGGTCATAGTACAGATATGGAACGCTTACATTGAACGCGAAGAGTCCATCATTTGTTGTTGTTTCAAAAAATGCCGTCGTAGTATCTATATTTTTATTTCCTTGTGCACCCCTGGCGACATCTTCTGATATTACAATGTATGTGTTTGGTCTTTCACGCTTTCCTGTAAAAGGATCGATGAACCTTGTGTTCGCGGTTGCCGGGCTGTCGGGCGATCCGGTGTGATGAGCGTAAATGGACACAGGAAATAATAATATAATTAAATATTTCTTCACGGTGTGCACCCAACTTCCTGAAACGTATCTGCCAAACTGATATTTTTCAGGATTTCATTATATATAGCAGTATTTTGAGTCGGGCTGAAAGTAAGCGGACTCCCTCCGATCAGAAAAATCGATTTGAGAATTTGCTGAGAAAGATTGTTCCCGGTATCTTTTAGAATGTTTGAATATTTAAATGCGACATTCAATGTGAGAGGCGAAAATGCTGAAACATTTTTCTTACATTTTGAATTTGCAGTCAAATCGGCCTCTCCGATTTGCAGCGTGAAATCCTTTGAACTCGAATTGTTCAGATAAGTGATTGTTCCCATAAATACCAGGCTTTTCGTGTGCATTCTTGCTTTCAAAAAATTCCCCTGTGATACCCCGGAAATATTCAGAACGTTCAAATTGAATGGCCCGGAATCATCTGCACCATTCTTAATATAAAAATCTCTGATAATAAGATTATTTGCAGTTGAATAAATAAAATTACTCACGCCTGACGCATTGTCTGTGCCCCCGGAATCAGTCACATGCATTGATACGTTATCTGCCATTCCTTCCTGCAAAGAACCGCTGGGTACATTCCCGGTTGTTATCTGGACTTCGATTTGTTCCATGGAAAGCAAAGTGCCGCTTCTGATATCCAACCGGTACACGTCTGATGAAGTTCCGCTCGTCAACCGGAAAGACGAAATATCGTCATCGCCCCGATCGTCATACGAATAAAGGTTTAGCCTTATGGATGACTTCAGACTGGAAATAAGAAGTGATGCCCCGGAAATTATTTTCTTTTTTTCATCGAGGCTATCTCCAATAGAACCAAAAGTGCATCCAATGACAAATGCAGGAAGAATGAAAATGAAATAAAAATTATTCACTTGAATGGATCACTGAATTTAGGATTCGCGATAAATTCATCATCTGTGAGACTTTTTAAAAAATTTATCAGATCAGTTTTTTCCTGCTGAGTCAGACTGAAAGCACGAATCTGCCCATCCTTATTCTGCTGCGATTGACCTCCCGACATATAATGATCTATAACTTTTCCCAAAGCTTCCGTTGAGCATGAATCTGCATCAGTTGGACTCGCCGATGTGCATGTGAAACTCCCATCGTGCATGTAAGGATAAGTCAAAGCTATGTTCCGAAGGGAGGGAGGTTTGAAACGTCCGATGTCTGAAGTAAGTCCAGTCACATCATAGAGCCCTTTTTTATTACTGGGCAAACTTGCATAAGTCGCATCAGAAATAATTCCATTGCTCATATAAGAGACTTCTTCAAAAACCGTTCGGGTATGAGTGGTGGTATTCGTATAATTGAATCCTCCGTGACAATGAAAACATTCCGCAGTCTCACCGTTGAATACAGAAAGACCTCTCACGGCAGAAGCAGATAAGGCAGATTTATCTCCATAATTTAGATATTTATCTACCTTTGATTTTCCGCTAATCATGCTTCTTTGGAAACTGGACAATGCAAATCTGACATTTTGTTCCGTAATATTTTCAGTCCCGCCACCGAAGGCTTTCGAGAATAAATCTCTATACCGGCTATCAGCTATCAACCGGCTTAAATAG
>JAIOQL010000681.1 GCA_021413405.1 Leptospira sp. | reverse complement strand
GATCAGCAATCCTCGCAGAAAGTATGCTATTTCCTGATTGACCAATCACCTGGATAACATCACCAACATTTCCCGATACCCGTGCTTTTCCTTTGGTTTTGACAACTATATTTGCTTTTGTGTAAACAAGACTAACATCGCTGCCTTTCTCAACAGCGAATAATTCCCGGATGAATTTCTTCCGCACAGGCACACCCTCTTCAATCGCAGCGAGAGCCGTGTATCCGGAAATAGATTTTTCGAAGAAATCGTTCTCATTTTCTTCGAGGAATATTTTTTTCAATTCACAATCATCTTTTCCAAGAAGTGTTCCTTTCGGAATTCTTCTTTTCGCAACCACAATGTCACGGGAAGTCTCCAAAAGAAAGGAAAGTCTTTTTGAAAATATTTTTTCATTTTCAAAATAGATATCAAGAGAAAAGATCCTTCTACCCGCCCCCAACTGTTTAGGAAAATTTGCCCAATCAAGGCGCACACCCTGAGCGGGAAGATTTTCTTCTTTCCCCAGATATGTAAGACGGAATTTATCCTTTGTCAGTTTGGATTTTGTGACAATTTCCTTTTCAAGGGAATCCCGGATTTCTTCTTTGTCAAATTTCTTAGTAAGCGGAACCACGAGACACTCCTTTCCAAGCACAAAGCCTTTGAAATCGGGTCTGGATTTTAGTATTGCCGTGAGTTCGTCTGTACCTATTTTTCTCGGTGAATCAAGTTTGGTAAAAATTTCAAAGTCTTCCACCCCTTTATCAAGCTTCGCAATGTCGCTTAACTTCACCGTTTCTCCGTTCAGAAGAACACGCTGTTTCAGATAAGCATTTCCGTCGGCAAAAAGCATAGGGGCGAAAAAGAAAAAAGAGAATATTACCGCAAAGATGCGGAGCGAGGGAAGAAAAAAGCCAGTAAAACCTGCACTGAGTTTGTCAAACCTTTCAGTATTCACAGCGAACTTTGCGCCTCTGTGGTAGATATTTTTAATTTTTTTTGCGCAATCCGTAATGTCAGAACGATTTTCACGAATCCCGGAAATAATTGTATCAGAATTGCATCCCGCCTTTACCAGATTCATTTCCCTTTAGCCTCTATTCCCGATTACCGTTTGAGCGATATCGCGGTTGAAAGCATGTTATCAGACGTCTGGATTGCTTTCGAATTGGATTCATAGGCCCTTTGTGCGACAATCATGTTCACCATTTCTTCGACGATTTTCACATTACTCATCTCGAGAAAACCCTGGAGAATGTTTCCCATACCATTTTCGCCCGGAACACCAGGAATTTCTGCTCCGGAAGCAACGGTTTCATGATAAAGATTTTTCCCGATTGCCTGGAGTCCTGCAGGATTCACGAATCTGTAGAGTTCAATCTGACCAATCACAGTCGGTTTAATATCATTTCCAATTTTAACGGTCACTTCACCCTGCTCTGCAATCGATAGAGTATTTAGTACCGCATTTTCCGGAAGAATGATTGGAGGTTCAAATAAATATCCATTTGAAGTAACTACCTGCTGGTTCGAATCAATCTTGAATGATCCGTCAC
>JAIOQL010000680.1 GCA_021413405.1 Leptospira sp. | reverse complement strand
AGTCATTCAAACTGCTTTTTGTCGGAATGGATTTCATAAATGCGCTGATAAGTTTTTCCATTGCATTTTCTTACAGATATTCCCAGGGAGACTTTTATGCACGGGATATAAAAAGTTATGTTTTTTTATGCCTGCTTCTGGCTGTGATGCAGGTGATTGTATTTATCTCCATTGATCTCTATCACCCAAGAAGAGGACTTTCATTTACAGATGAGTTTTTGACAATATTTACCGGAGTTTTTCTGAATCTATTTATCACGCTTAGCCTGATATTTTTTTTCCGTGGCGAAAGTTTTTCGCGTGTGATCATCCTTTCTTTTACACTCATAAACGTCATTGTGACGACGTCGATCCATTCCATTTTCCGGTCTGTACTGAAAGCGCTGAGAAGACGTGGCTACAACCTGAGATGGGTGATAATTCTTGGCACCGGAAGCACTGCAGTGACTTTTTCGGAAATTATCAAAAAACACACTATTTACGGATATGTTGTTGCCGGATTCCTGAAAACCAAAGTCGCGCAGGGTAAGAAACTTAAAGGAAAGATACTTGGTTCCATAAAGGAACTTGAAAAAATCATAAAGGAATATTCTCCGGATATGATTGTCTATGCACTTTCAGCCGGGGAAGGGGATTATCTCCAGGAAACAATCGATATCTGCGATTTTGAAAATATAGATCTCAAGGTTGTACCTTCCTATAGTGAATTCATAAAAGCAAAGGGAAGAGTGGAGGATATGGATGGTCTTCCTATAATATCGATCCGGAATATACCAATACGGCTCGGATACAACAGGTTTATCAAACGCAGTTTTGATTTTTTATTTTCCCTCGTTTTTATAATTTTATTTTCTCCCGTTTATGCATTGATTGCGATTGCGATAAAATTTACATCAGATGGGCCTGTATTTTTGAAACAGGAAAGAGTCGGGTTGGATAATAAGAGCTTCGATATGCTGAAATTCAGGACAATGTTTGTCCAGGAACAGAAAAAATCAGATACAGTCTGGACAAAGAAGGATGATCCCCGGGTCACTGCTATAGGACGATTACTCAGAAAATTATCGCTGGATGAAACACCGCAATTTTTTAATGTGCTCACAGGAAGTATGTCTGTTGTTGGTCCAAGACCGGAACGGCCTTTTTTCGTGGAACAATTCAAAGTAAAACATAAAAAAATGCAATATATGAGAAGGCATTCGGTGAAAGCCGGGATTACAGGATGGGCACAAGTGAACGGTCTCAGGGGAGACACTTCCATTGAGCAAAGAATCGAAGCAGATATTTTCTACATAGAAAACTGGTCTCTTTTTCTGGATTTGAAAATAATACTTCTGACTCCTTTCAAAGGAATTCTAAGTAAAA
>JAIOQL010000673.1 GCA_021413405.1 Leptospira sp. | reverse complement strand
TCCTGGGGTTAATCATTTTATTCCGTGGGAACAGCCAGAGATAATTGAAGATGCAATCAGGGAAATCCTATCAGAAACGGAAGACCTTGACAGAAAACGATAACTTACGAAATTTAGGGTTGTCATGAAAATTAAAATACAGATTACTATTTTCACTTTTCTAATTTCAGGTTTTGCTTTTTGTTCCGGAGTCCGTCCACATGACATTGGAATCAAGAACGGAAAATTGAAAGATTGTCCAATCGAAAAGAAAAATTGTGTTTCAAGCCAGGTTAACCTGTCGGACACACAGCATTATATCACACCCCTTTCGTATACAAAAGAGGCAGGCATCGCCTCTGTCGAGCTACTCGATCTGATTAAAAGTATGAAAAGAACAAAGGTAATCACTGAAGGAAATGGCTATATTTACGTCGAGTTCACGAGTTTACTCTGGAGATTTGTTGATGATGTGGAATTTTATTTTGAACCCGGTTCTAAAATAATTCATGTCCGTTCGGCATCCCGAATCGGATCAGGAGACTGGGGAGTTAACCGGAAACGAATTGAGGAAATCAGATCCAGGTTTGAGCCGAAATAAGGAAATCATCTGTAATCTGAAAAAAATTTTCATTTCAGTCATTTTTCTATTCTTTTCCTGCCAGATCCGGGGAGAGAGGGTGCATCCTGTTCCGGAAAAAAATCCTTCGGATGTTTATCCCCGTGGTTTCTATCCGAATGACCCTGTCCCGGACAAAATAGCCTACCTGACATTTGATGACGGCCCTTCTGACTGGACAGATGAGCTGCTTGATACTTTGAAAAAAGAAAGTATAAAAGCGACATTTTTTATCTGTGGTAGATGGCTCCCGGCAAAAAGAACCCATGAAAACGATTTTTTTAAATACCGGTCTACTATCCTCAGGATGATCCGGGATGGCCATTCTGTCGGCAATCACACACTCGAACATAAAAATCTGGGAAAGGTATCTGCAAAGGAAGTAGCTCGGCAACTCGATGAAAATCAGGAGTTGCTGAATCAGGAGATAGGAAAAAATGCTCCGCTATTAACTTTGATGAGGCCACCTTATGGTCTGCCATGGTATGGGAAGAACTCCAGGGATATTGTTGCAAAAGCCGGTTCTGTAATAAGAACCAGGAGCCTCGTGATACTCTGGTCGGCTCATTTTGATTCAGGTGATTCGGCAGGTTGGGCTCAAGGTGAATGGTATGAAAATGGCCCAAGGATACATGTAGGTGATTTTCATTTCAAAAAGAAAATGCAGAGGGTTTATAATGAAGTCATTGAAAATGCAAATGGAAAGGG
>JAIOQL010000672.1 GCA_021413405.1 Leptospira sp. | reverse complement strand
AATTAAAGAAAAAATTAGATAGTGGAGAAACGGTTCATCTGGTTGATGTGCGCGAAGACTGGGAAGCTGAGAAAGTCAAATTTCCAGCCAGCCAGCTGATTACACAAAAACTGGCGTATGAAATCCTGAATAATTGGGACAAGAATGATCTGATCGTGTTTTTCTGCCATCACGGTAGCAGACGTCTTGAGGCAGCGTCCTATTTCAAAGGTCATGGATTGCCAAATGTAAAAAGTTTAACTGGTGGTATTGATCGCTACGCGGTTGAAATTGATCCAAGCCTTCCGAGATACTAGATTCCTTTTCTCAGCAATCCGGGCGTGTCTGCCCGGATGTAGTCTTAAAAGAATAATGTGTTAACAAATCAGGCGTTATGTTTTCTTTAATTCGCCAGATATTACTTTAAGTTAAGTTTCTACATGGATGTTTTTTTGAAATTGTAAATTGATTGCCTGAATTTAAAATATTCTGTTTATATCAAAATATGCCGGATGCTTCTATAAATAAGAATGAGCCGCGGCTTTTTCCTCCGGATAGAAACGAAATTATCCTACGGAACCTGGACAGGATGGGCTTACCCGTTTATATGAAATCCAAAATGGAATCCCTGCTCGAAGGAAAAATCCCCGAATCATCACTTATCTGTTGCAACAGCGGTTGCAATGTTTGCAGTGAAACCGTCCGTTTTTGTCTGAATTTTATCCGGGAAGATTTGCACCTTGAGTGACAATCTTTTTCCGGGGAAATTTCACGAACCTCTTGCACACAGGCTTAGGCCCGAAAATTTTGAAGAAATCATCGGGCAGAAAAAAACCATTTCGCTTCTGAAAAAAATTAAAAAACCTCTGTCTCTAATCCTATACGGACCACCCGGAACGGGAAAAACAACAATTTCAAAAATATTGAGCAGGAGCTGGAACCTTGAATTCAAAACGTTAAGCGCCATCTCTTCCGGTGTAAAAGAGATCAGGGATCTTGCGCTGGAAACTGAAAAGAGAGGCACAATGGTTTTGTTCCTCGATGAAATTCACAGGTTTTCTACATCGCAACAGGACACACTTCTTGAAGTTGTTGAAAAAGGGCAGGTGATCCTGATCGGAGCGACAACCGAAAATCCGGCTTACCGGATAAACCGGCCGCTCTTGTCAAGATGCCAGATTTTCAAACTCGATGCGTTATCAGAAGGTGAACTGACAGAACTTATGCACCGTGCGCTTTCAAAAGAAAAGTTGATTCTGCAATTTGATATTGAATCCGAAAAATACATAGTAAATTCAGCCGGAGGAGATGGTCGAAGGCTCTTGGGAATTCTGGAAGGTCTTATGAATGTTGAAAGAGATTCAGATGCGATCACCCTTCCAATTGTTAAAAATTTCCTTGATGCACAGGTTTTAACGTATGATAAAAATAAGGAAAACCATTATGATTTCATCTCGGCTTTCATAAAATCGATCAGGGGAAGTGACCCGGATGCCTCGGTCTACTATCTTGCGGCGATGCTTGCAG
>JAIOQL010000671.1 GCA_021413405.1 Leptospira sp. | reverse complement strand
GTCCATACTTCATTCGGCTCCCTTGGTCTGATTCGGTTCTGGATACGAATCGATGCGCATCTCCTTCGACGTCTTCGCTTTTGTGAAAATCCCGATTTCTCAAATATTCTTTTGAACGAACTCAAAGACGGCGTCGCTTACAATCCATGCACTCGTACGAATATTTCTCGGATCTTTTTCGGACCCCACTTTGATTGCTGATTCCTAATTCGAATGATATCGCATATCGTATCTTCACTTAGAGCCTGTCCTAAAACTACTTGTACTAAATTGTGATAATTTTTTATTGGAGCAATGAATAACGACTTGCGACATCTGAATATACCTGATAAGATTTGGAAAAAATTGCAACCTCTTTTGCCAAAAGAAAAAAGAAAGAAAGGTCCCGGAGGGCGACCCAAAGTTGATGATCGCACTGCAATGTCGGCAATCTTCTACAGATTAAAAACTGGCATTGCATGGAGAGATATGCCTCATATTTTTGGGACTAAATCAACGTTGCATAAACGTTTTCAGGAATGGGTGAAAGCCGGAGTATTCGATCGGATTAATGCGGAAGCACTAAAGTTATATGAACACAAAATCAAAATTCGAAATAAACGAATGGCGGCAGACGGGAGTTTCGCTCGGTCCCCAAAAGGGGCTTTTCACGGGACCAAATCCAACAGATCGCAGTAAAAAAGGGATTAAGCGTCATATTTTAGTTGATCGATTGGGGGCACCTGTTGCGATTGTGATTGCAGAAGCCGGAGTCCATGATTCTAAATTATTAGAACCAACCCTGATAGCTTTCGAAATGCGTAGAGGCCAGGCAAGGATAAAACCTAAAATACTGTCATTGGATAAAGCCTATTCCGGAGAGCCAGTTCAAAAAATTCTAAGGAAGCGGAAAATCAGTTCCCGAATCCCAAATAAAAGTAATTCGAAAAAGAAAATTAAGATTTCAAAATTAAAACCTTTTCGATGGATTGTTGAGCGAACCTTTTCCTGGCTAAATACTTATCGAGCTGTGAAGACCTGCTGGGAATTCAAAGAAGAAAATTATTTCGCTTTTTGTTTACTGGCCTGCTCGGTAATTCTCTTCCGGATGGCCGGGGGGCAGTTTTAGGACAGGCTCTTAATTTATTCGGACTACTTTCTGGTCGTCTCGGACGGTCTTTCAGACCACGATATCCTTCCAGTTTATATCGTAGAATCCATTTGTAGCCCGTCGTCCGGCTGATCGTATACTCATCGCATATCGATTTAAATGTTCGTCCTGAATTCGATAACACCTTGATTGCAAACTCGTCTCTTAAATCCACACTCTCAATCTCCTGCCACGGAATAAAACTCTCTCCTGAGTTTTATCTTCGTGTTTATTTTGCTTGAGTGTTACCTATGTCCTGAGACTCTTTTGCAACCTATGTCTTGAACCCGGACCGCTGGGGATTTCCAGTTTTCGAGAAAATTAAATAATTTTATTGGTTATTGAAAAGAAGCGAAATGATTAAAGTAAATAAGATTTAATATTCTGCTTTGAAAGTTCTTTATGAAAAGAAGTATCAAAAGTCGCCACTTCTAACCCCAATTCATAGGCAGCAGCTGCAATTACTGCATCTCCGTAATCCTTAAACGATTTAGGCCAAAGACCAAATATTCTCCTAGGGAAATAGCCAGATTCAAAACTTACACCGGGATTTTCTAACAGTCCAGTAATAATCTTATGAATACTCTTTTTATCGGCAGAATATAAACTGCCTAATACAAAAACAACCTCTGAAATAACATGTCCTATCACAAAAGCCTCAAGTTGTAGATTGGAAATCCTTTCAAAAAGTTGCCCCATCTTTTCGAATTGGCCTTCGTTCCTATTTTTGAGAAAAGACAAGATACAATTAGTATCAAGGACAATCTTATTCATTTGTATCTCTGAGATCTGATTTTCCAAGCTTTTTCTATGTCTTCCTTGGTTGATCCCTTTTCAGATGTGAAAAAGCCATGATATTTTAAAAAGGGTTTTTCAACAGACTCTACGAAAATGCCCTCCTTCTCAATGTGCCATTCTAAAATGTCGGCTTCTCCGACTTTTAACATATCCCTGATTTCTTTCGGGATTGTTATCTGATATTTAGAAGTAATCTTGGATTGTATTTTTGCCATTTCCTTACTTTATTGAATAGAGTAAGGTTTGTCAATGATTTTTTGCCGCCGCCCATCGTCTAACAAAGCCTCACCCGCTGCGCCGACGAGCGTCGGCTCGGGCTGCGCCACATTGACCTCTGTCACTACGATTGCTTTCGCAATCTCGTGCCAGTCCCAGGCCTTCGCTTCGCTCAGGTGG
>JAIOQL010000670.1 GCA_021413405.1 Leptospira sp. | reverse complement strand
TGTGGATCATCAGAGAGGAAGCTGCAACATTTACGATTGCGGATGCTCCAAAAATATGACCGAAAATCGGTTTCACTGAACCAACCGGAGCCCAGTTTGAAGTTCGCTGGATTTTATAAAACTGCCGGATTGCGCGGCTTTCGGAAAGATCATTATAATGCGTTGAAGTTCCGTGTCCGCAAAAATATCCAACATCTTCCGCAGCCCGGTTACTTATTTCGAGTACTTTGATTATTCCTTCAGAGACGCATCTTCCGGACAGATCCATATGCAAAGGATGATCAGCTTCATTGTAATTATTGTAACCTAATATTTCTGAATAGATAGTTGCACCTCTCGCAACAGCATGATCATAGCGTTCAAGACAGAGAACAATGGCCCCTTCTCCCATCACAAAACCATCCCTGGATTTATCCCATGGCCTCATTGCTCCGGTCGGATTATCCTTTTCAAGAGTGAGCGCTCTGGCCTTAGGGTCGGAATAAATTCTGATCAGAGGTTTGAAGATCGGAAAATCATGTCCTCCCGCAAAACATACATCCGCCATACCACTCTGAATAGATTGCGCCGCGAGGCTGATCGAATGATGTCCCCCGACGCACGCACTGGAGATACACGTCACAAATCCCTGGATGTTCAGTGCCATCGCTGTCAAAGTCGTTGCGTTAGACGCCATCGACTGAAGGATTGCATGTCTGTTAAAGGGAGTTTCATCAACCAAAGATCTTTCAGCATCTGTGACATACGAATCATGCCACCAGGCCATTGCACCGCGGGAAGAGGAATCGATAAAACTGATTCTGGTCGGATCTATCTCAGCATTCAGTCGTGCATCTTTGTATGCATTCTTAACTGCAGCCATCGTGATGAGCGTCTCGCGTGTATACCTGTCAATAAATTTCGGATCTATCTTCAGATCAAAATCTTTCGGGTTAAAATCTTTTATTTCTGCAGCAACTTTGACATCTTCGTTTGTCGTGTCATGCCTGGTTATAAAATCGATTTGAGAACGGCCTTCCACAAGGTGATCCCAGAACTGATCTACAGTAGTGGCACCTGGGAGAATCAATCCTATCCCGGTTATTACTGCTCTCGGCCGCTTTTCAACTAGTTTACTCATTTAAGATGGATAATCCAACTAATATCTATTTTGACTTTATAAAATCAAGAGTTTTCCGTCAGATCGCAGAAACGGAAGAGACAGACGCCAGAAAATAATTTTTGTAAGATTCATTTTCCTCTATACGTTATTCGATATTTACTATAGCCCGTACAATGTC
>JAIOQL010000704.1 GCA_021413405.1 Leptospira sp. | reverse complement strand
AATGAAGTAAGGAAATCAAAGGAATCTGCCGCCGGATACTTAAAAGCTCTTTGCCAAATGGAGAAGCCTGCCTGGTTTCAGAATGCCAGTTATCTCCCGGTAATGTATTGCGGAGCACCGGAAACATTCAATCACACTGCTGCAATTGATATCATGCAATCAGAAACCCAGTTCAGAACTTTTTCAGAAATATTCAGCAAGGCGATCAGAGAAAAAAGATTCGGAACCGTAATTTCGGATCTGGATTATAAACCGGAAGATCTGAAAGTTTTTATCAGTCATGTAGAAAAAAAAATAGAAACTACAAAAAATAAAAACGAAGCCTCCCAACTGAAAAATTTTCTCTATGGATTAAAACTGGAACTTTCGCTCCGGGAATTCTACAGGGAAGTTCCGGGAAATGAACTTTCCACGGCTGAAAGAGAATTTCTATCCTACGAAAAATCCGTTTACAACAGAACATCTCATATTTACAAAAGTCCGAAATGAAAGCAATCGTCGAATATTTCATTTCAAAAAGTATCTTTGTCAATCTGCTAACCGGACTGATCATCCTGGTGGGAAGTTACACCGCAGCAACAATGAACAGGGAAGCCTTCCCCAATATCAATTTTGACATTGTTACAGTCATAACTCTATATCCTGGGGCGTCTCCAGGCGAAGTGGAAAAGCTGGTAACGAATCCTATTGAAGAAAGCATTAAATCTGTCGATGGGATAAAAGAATACCGTTCATCTTCAATCGAAAACAGATCAGGAATTGTAATTACAATCGATCCAAACGTTGAGAACTCGCAAAAAGTAATCGATGATATCAAAACAGCTGTAGACAGGACAGAAGACCTTCCGGAAGATTCGGAAAAACCTGTCATCACAGAAGTTACTACATCAAGACAACCTGTAATCGAAGTTAACGTTTCCTTTTCCGAAGATAAGGATTTTACAATTGAGCAGGAAAAAGCTCTGCGGATCCAGGCTAAATTTCTGGAAGATGCGTTACTCGACATCCCTGGGGTTGGCCGGGTAGTGCGTCGGGGCTGGAGAGACACTGAGATGCATGTCAATATAAATCCTTCAGCACTTGATCATTTATCATTGAGTACGCAGCAGGTGATAAATTCATTAAAAAATCAGAATATAAATTTTCCTGGGGGAAATATTTCCGGTGGTGGAAGAGAAAAAATCATCCGGACCATCGGCGAATTCAATTTACCCGAAGAAATAATGAACGTGTATATCCGTTCAAACGATGCGGGAAAATCGATACGGATAAAAGATCTTGCAACGGTGCATGAAAATTTTGCAGATTCTGTTTACCTCGATCGCGTCAACGGGTTCAAATCTATTGCGCTCACGGTTATAAAAAAAGAAAAAGCAGATGCGATCAAAGTTGTCGATGAAGTGAAACGTGTTGCAAAAGATTATCAGGGAAAGGCTCCTCCGGAAATCAAAGTATCATTCGTAAACGATCTGTCATTTTTCATAAAGCGGAGACTGAATGTTCTGACATCGAACGGGATTCAGGGCCTGATTCTGGTCGCAGCATCTCTTTTCTTCTTCCTCGGATGGAGAGTTGCACTGATGACGGCCCTTGGTATTCCCGTTGCCATAGGCTCAACATTCATTGTTATGAATTACATGGGAATCACTCTGAACCTCATCTCAATGTTTGGCCTGATCATTGTTGTCGGAATACTTGTGGATGATGCAATTGTGATCTGCGAGAATGTCTACAGGTATCTGGAAGCAGGAATGGATCCCTATGACGCTGCAGTCCGCGGCACATCTGAAGTCATCGCACCGGTTACAGGAACTATCACTACAACTATTGCTGCTTTCGGACCAATGCTTTTCATGACAGGGATATTCGGCAAGTTTATGCACACGATTCCGCTCGTGGTAATTATTGCGCTGACTTCGTCTATGCTGGAAGCGTTTTTTATACTACCATCACATTTATATGATATAAATAAACACAAACTTCACACTGGAGAAATCAAGGCAGAAAGCGGTTGGTTTTTCAGATTAAAAACCGGGTGGTACCTGCCTTTCCTGGACTGGGCACTAAATCATAAATTCAGAACCATTATGCTTCTGAATGTGGCATTTGTAATCAGTTTTGGCATCCTCATCGCATTCGGAAAGTTTAAACTATTCCCGGGTGCAATTGAAACATTCCAGGCAAAAATTACTGCGGAAACAGGACTTGAACTCGAAGAAACAGAAAAATTTGCAAGAGCGATAGAATTTGAAATTCAAAAACTGAATAAAGGTGAAGTGGATAATTTCGTGACAAGGATCGGGATCATCCAAAAAGATCCGAACGATCCTTTCACTAAAAGAGGAAAAAACTATGGCCAGGTAATGGTTTATCTGACACCCGATTCTGACCGGAAACGGAATACTGAAGAAATCATGAAACAGATCCGGGAGAAAACATTTTACCTTTTAAATGAGAATTCACTCAGGCCCATAATAGAACGCGAAAAAATGGAACGCGATATTTTGCGTAAAAAAGGAAAGAATATACCCGAGCCCGGATATGCGTCAGGCGAAGTCCCCGAGCAGTTCAAGGCACTCAAGGGCCGTCTCACTTCTCTTGACTTTGAAAAACTCGCGGGGGGACCTCCTGTTGGGAAACCGGTTGCAATTGAAATACGCGGAGATGATTTTGAAACACTAAAAATAATTGCTTCGGAATTCAAAGGTCTAATGACAAAAGCTCCCGGTGTCATTGACATTGCAGATGATTTCAACGATGGAAAAGATGAAATACGTCTTAAAATCGATGAAAACCTGGCCGCAAGAACAGGGGTTTCGGTAGCACAAATTGCACTTGCGGTGAACACTGCTTTCCAGGGAACAGTTGCCACAAAAATAAAACGCACCGATGAAGAAGTTGAAGTCCGGGTACGGTTTCCGGAAAGTTACAGAAAAAGCATCGACTCGTTAAAAAGGATTTATGTTACAAACATTTTAGGGAACCTGATCCCGATCGCAAACATGGCAACCTATGTGCAAGCTCCCGGGATTGCATCGATAAACCACCTCGACGGGAAACGTCTGTTGACTGCAACGGCGAATATCAATGAAGGAGTTACCACATCGGCAAAAGCAAATGCAGAAATCAAAAAACTGGCAGGAAATCTGATCGATAAATACCCCGGATATCGCGTCCGGTTCGGTGGTGAAAATAAAGATACAGAAGAATCTATGGCAAGTCTCGGAAGAGCTTTTCTTGTCGGATTCATAATAATATTCATGATCCTCGCTTCGCTATTCCGGTCATTTTCGCAACCTTTCATTGTGGTCGCCGCAATTCCTTTTTCGTTTATCGGTGTTATCCTGGCATTCGTACTGCATAATGAATATTTTAGTTTTCTGGCCTTTCTTGGAATCATCGGACTTGCAGGCGTTGTTGTGAATGATTCAATTGTGCTTGTTGATTTTGCAAACCAACTGCGTGCAGAAAATCCAAAGATGAAAATTTTTGATGTGCTTATGAAAACGGGAGAGATGAGGTTGCGTGCTGTGATTCTGACTACGGTTACTACAGTCCTAGGTCTTCTGCCAACTGCCTACGGGATCGGAGGAAAGGATCCTTTTCTGGTTCCGATGGCTTTGGCATTTGGCTGGGGTCTTGCTTTTTCTACTATTCTGACCCTGATCGTTGTCCCCGTTCTTTATAAAATGAACTGTGATTTTAAGGATTGGTATTCTATAAAATTCGGAAAAAAGGATTTTGCAGAAGTGAACGGTCATCCTGTCGTTGTTCCGACAAACTTTCAGACCTTTCCTGAAAACCCGGAACCCATAGGTCCTAAAAAGCGAAAACGAAATTGAGGAACAATCTTGACAAAAAAGAGTTTCTGATTCTATTATGTCACATCAGATATGAGTAAGCAAAACGATGTCGGAACTCCGTCGGGAGCCCGAAAAGCAGCCCTTCTTCTTCTTTCCTTAGGTAAAGAAGAAGCCGCACGGGTAATGTCTCACCTCGATGACAAGATGATCGAAGAAATTGTTCTCGAAATGTCCCAGATCAGGGTTGTATCAAAAGATCAGAAGGAAGGGATACTCAATGAATTCAAAGATACGATATCAAAAATCTCCATTGCTTCACGGGGTGGCCTTGAAACTGCTAAAGAAATTCTATCCAATTCTCTCGGGCAGCACAGGGCAGATGAAATTCTCGGCAGGATAACAAAAAAAGATATTGATAAGGATTTTGAATTCCTGAATGAAATGGAACCCTCCGCACTCAGCGGTCTACTGGGTCTCGAAGCACCGCAAACCATTGCAGTAGCTCTTGCATTTATTCAGCCGAAGAAAGCCGCAGAAGTAATGAAATTTTTCCCGACCGATATCCAGTCGAAAATTGCCCTCAAACTGGCTGTCACGTCCAGAACTCATCCGGATGCAATT
>JAIOQL010000703.1 GCA_021413405.1 Leptospira sp. | reverse complement strand
TTTTTCCCTTTGATAAGAGTGGAAGAAAGGTTCAGTGCAATGTCACAAAGGGATTTCAGATCCACCGGTTTGTTCTGGATATGGAGTTCACTGTTCTTAAGCTTTGAAAAATCCAGGATGTCATTGATGAGACTGGAGAGTCTTCGCCCGCTTTTAACGATCAGGGAAAGATTTTTTGCCGTATCCGGTGTCAGTTTCCCGGCAGCTCCATCCACAAGCGATTCTGCGATACCGATAATTCCGTTTAACGGAGTTCTGAGTTCATGGGAAGTGTTTGATAAAAATTCGTCTTTGATTTTGTCCATCTGGGTCAGCCGGATATTCTGTTTTTCCAGATCCTCTGATAATTTTTCAGATAGTAAAAAACCGAGAGAAAATCTTCTCGCTAAAATAATCAGCTGGCAGAAAGAAAATGCAAGAAGACCAAACAGGGCAGTTCCCTGTGATCCGGCAGTAATTTTTATACCCAGGTTGTCTATTGCAAAGGATGCTATTAGTATAGAAGAACCGAGGAGCGACAATCGTGCCCCTGTTCTTTTTCGGGATACCGCGAGACACAGAGCATATAAACCGAAGCTTTGCGTGGCAACGACAATGATCATAAAATATGGCTGAATAACCGGAAAAAATTTTCCGGATGAGAATAGAACAATGGCAGAAAGAATTATCGCGAACGAAAGAAGGATATGCGGAACCCACTTGCCAATTTCGTCCGGATACATCGAATAAAAAAACCGCATGAGGAAAAAAGCAGAAAAAAAGAAAGATATATATTCTATTTTGAGATTTAGAATCCAGAACAGAAAATATTTATATGTAGACATCTCCTGTTTTGAAGTTTCATTTTCGTTATTTCGTTCCGGTGCAAAGTTTTGGAATTCGTGAGAAGGTCCATTAGAAAAATTCGAATTCCCGTTTGAGGGTGCTCTCATCATAGTTTGCTGATTCGCTGTCATTTCGAAAGGATTGAGCCTTTCCGAGAAAAAGTTATATAGAACTTTTTCCCTTTGAGTGGCGAGATTGAATGAAATACTCAAACAAAAAAGTCCGAAGTAAAGAGCGGTAAGATCTTTTCTCCGGAGAGAAAAGATTACAAAATGATAGAGACCAAGCGCACCCAGAATTCCGAAAAGAAGAAGATCTGTTATCAGAAGGCGGTCCCTGATCCCGGAAATCTGTTCTTCATTCCCTAATATTATTTCAGACCATAGACCTCCCTCGTAATGGGAAAATTTCGAAACCTGGACTATTAACTGGAACTCATCCAATTCACCGGAAAAATGAAAAAATCCATTTGAAAAACTGGGTATATGATCTTTTGCATTCCGGCCAACCCGTCCGGATGAAAAAACCGGTTTGTCATTTAGCCAGATCCTCGTTGCACTGGAGAGGTTCATAAACCGGACTGCTTTATCGTTGTACCCTTTTTTTGTTTTTACAGTTAGACGATATGTTGCAAATCCATCGCCAGAAAGTTTATTTCCCGCTAACTCATATCCG
>JAIOQL010000085.1 GCA_021413405.1 Leptospira sp. | reverse complement strand
CTTTTATGCGAAAAATTTATGATGAATCAAAAAACCAATATTTGCATGCGAAGTAGAACGTCGGTTTCTGAGATGACTGGTATTTTGAAAATCCGGTTTACCTTTCTCTGAATGGAATCCTTTCCAAAAACATACAAAACTCAGTATACTGTCTAATCTGAAAGACAAAAACACAGAACAGGAGTTCACAGAAGATGGAAGGATCGTGACCACATTGCGTTTCTGGGAATGTCTTTCTACTTTTTTAAGAGCAGCATGGTGACCACCCCGATCACCGGTTACATTTAAATATGCAGGAATTTTTTCACGGATAAATATTCTGCTATACTCAAATACTTCACCAGGTTTTGGAATTAATTGTAACATAATTCCCTCCATTTGAAAAGGTATCATAGTCAACCGGGGCAGGAATTCGGATATTATTTTAAAATTAATTTAAGGAATTTTCTGACCGACTTTTTGTCTATTCGTTTTATAAGAACAAATGGATACAGTGCCGAGAAATGTCCATTTTTCGAGTTACATAGTTATCTACGCGGGATGCTTCTTAACGAAATTTATTCCCAAATCACTGTGCCATGCCATAACGGGTTTGACTGGATTTAGATGATAGTGTCACCTATCACCGGTTGATTCAGCTTATCGACTAAGATCTCATCTTCCACAAACCATCGGATTGGTTCTCCGCGTGAAAAAACCAGGGAGGGAGAAATCCCAAATATTTCACGGAATACATTTGTAAAGTGAGCCTGATCATAGAAACCACCAATCAGGGCCGCTTCCGCAATGGATGACCCACGCTTCATTGCAACCACTGATGTCCTGATCCGGAACCATTTTCGAAATGCACGCAATGGAAGCCCTACAGCGTTCTTGAATTCGTGCTGCAACCATGAGGGAGACATTCCAATCATTTCAGCAAGCTGATCAATATTAAAAGATTCTTCGGGATTGACGACAAGGTGTCTGAGGATTCGGAATAGACGTTCATCCCCCAGAACAGATTTTGCCCGAACAAGTCTACTGAATGGGAACGCCTGAAAAAATATGTCACGATAGTAATCCGGAGAAGGTGCTTCAAGTATCCCGAAACACATTTTTATAAACTCTAATTCCCAGGAAAGACCCATCGCAAGACGATTCGATCCCAGCTCCTGCGAAAAGATTTCCCCAATATCGCTTCCGGGATCAGCGAGCAAAATCCCGATACGACCCCGGTAAGCAGATTCATGACTGAGCGATCCTTCAAAAATAAAGGATCTGCTTTTTATCCAATCATCTTCCCCTTCAATGCGAATATTCACATCATTATCCAGCCCGATTACAGCGGCCGTTGTTACAGTTGAATGTAACGATAGATCTGATATTCTGCCAATGAACAATATTGCAGACCGGAGAACGCAAATGATATTCTGCATCGCCCCTCCTCCATCAATTTTTGGGGAGAATAATTTTTATCTAATTATTCTCCTCATACTCAGCGTGCCTGCGTAATAACGTAGCGGTATTTAGCCTGGGCCGCCCGTTTGCCGTCCTCATTGAAAAAATCGCAAACATAAGACACCTGCTTCCCCTCCTTTGAAACGAGGCGGGCTTTGGCACGAACGGTTTCAGTCCGGACCGGCCTGAGATAGCGGATGTTAGCGTCCATCGTTAGGGTTGTCTCTCCTTCTTTTTCTACCTGGAAAACAGCCATAAGCGCAGTCAACGTATCACCAACGGTAAAGAAAGAACCACCATGCATAAAGCCATGCAAAGCACGATTACTCATTGCATAAGGTATATCAGCTTCAGATGATTCAGCCTCCAAAGTTAGAATCTTCATATTCGTTGCCCCTGCATGAGACTGATCTATCAGATGCTGAGCTTGTTCTGCATAAGTGCAGTCTGCCAGTAAAGTAAAAATTGGTGGTGTATTGTTATTTATTAAATCCAGAACTTTCATATTTCTCCTTGTTGCGCAACAATTTGTTCCGCCCATTCAACGCAACCTACCATAGTTTAATAACTAAGTATTGGAAAAACGTGCAGTGCCACATAAAATTTCTATTTTTTTTAGTAACGATATCCGAAGAATGCATTGATACACCACTTCATATAAATCTTCACAGACACCGGTTATCCGGTCAATCCCAGGCTACCCGTTTTTTTTAATTCTGATTAATCCATATTTGTCCAGTTGTACTACCCCGGATTACCAATTTTCCGGCAGAATCAAAAACTTCGCATTTCATGGATAATTTTATCCGGCTTTCCCTCAATAGGACGTTTGTTACAGTCATCCGTCCGATAACAACTTCATCCTGATAGACAGGCAAAAGAAATTCCATGTCTATTTTTCGTGATACATAATTCATGTCTCCGCCAAGTTTCGTAACGATACTTGCAACCAAAAGTCCCTGCGCCATAACACGCTTGGCTGGATTTACATGGTGGTCTCCCCGATCACCGGTTATATTTGCAAATGCAAGAATTTCTTCACGAGTAAACATTCTGCTATACTCGAATACTTCATCAAGTTTTGGAATCAATTGTACCATAATTCCCTCCATTTGAAAAGTTAACTTAGACCATCGGATCACTTTTGTCATCCGGGGACCGGAATCCGGAGACAATTTTTTAAATTAAAACTTTGATTTCTAAATCTATCACATAAAAATCTGATAGATTTTGTCAGACTGGATTCCGAATATCGCCGAAATGATTCCTAAATTGAAAAAGCAACGACTGTTATTTCTACTCAGTTTAGTACTACTTCTCCACGCCGGCTGCCTAAA
>JAIOQL010000702.1 GCA_021413405.1 Leptospira sp. | reverse complement strand
AATGGCTGGCTAAATAAGAGCCAGTTTCTGATTCCGAAGCGGATTGTCGAATGCTTTGTTATGTAAGTTTTTGTAGCAAAGCAAACCGGATTCCTGCTTTCTAAGTCATTTTTAATACTGTCCCAAAGATACTTGAATTATCCAAGTTTTCTCCTATATTTATTTTTCCCTTCTTGAAAATATTTCAATAATTATTCGTTTTTTTCGAAAAAAACATTCATAATAGAACATTTTTTACCTGTATTCTATATGAAAACAAGCAAAACAAATCATACCTCATTTAATGTCCAGGGGAGGGTTTTTCATGAACTATCGACTTCTTCTGATTTTTATGTTCCGGAAAATCTTCAAAAGCAATTGGAACGAAGACTGTCTAAGCACAAAAACCTCAGGCTTTATCTTTTTTTTCTTTTAGACCAATTGCGTTCGGAGAAATTTCTTGAATCTTTGCCGGTATTTGTTGGAACAAAATTAAAACATCAGGAGAAAGGACAAAAGTTGGTGCGGTTTCGATTTAGACCTTATGAAAAAGATTGGACAGAACTGATGATTATTGCAAAAGCAAGAGGTGGTTCCGCAACCCTGATTTTCGTATTATTATTGGAAATGGACTTAAAAGAGGGAGAAAAAGAAATTCCGTTCTTTGGTTACGGAATTGTCAGTGGCAACTATTTACCGGGGAAACCTGTCAAGTTTTTGCAAATTCTAAATTTACGAAACGGACGATGGAAACGAGTTCTTAATTTGGGTAGGACTTCCTACAATTTTTCCGAACGTGCCTCAAACTAACTCCAATTAAAGCCTCGTCAGAGCGAAAAATACATTCATCAATTTTGCTTTGACCCGGAATTAATACGCTCTCACAAATTCACTCTGAATTAACCATCCGGAGTAGGATATTCTATGTTCCATAATTCTATAAAAATTATTCGCTATGATTAAATTTAAAAATAAAACTAATATGGAGTTATCAATTTCCATTCCTCTTCATAGTAACGTACCAATGACTGATTATCCAGTCGGTTAATTTCTACAGGAACAGAGTCCATATCCAGAGGAAATTTGAATAGTGAAGTCATTTCATTGTCTGTCAAAAATTTCAGATCCTTGGTAAATTTAAGAGCTGCAACTTTTCCTCCTGTCAGGTTCCCAGCCAATACAAATCCCCATTCTCCGAAAGAAGGCACATAGACATGATACGGGTAGATTTTAAACCCTGATGTTTTAATTGTTTCCGCAATGCACCAGAACGATTTCTTTGCAAATAATGGTGACGTTGATTGAACAGAAATCAGTGATCCTAAATTCAGATTTTTTTTTAGAAGTCTATAGAATGCAGTTGTATATAGTTTTCCAATTGAAAAACTATTCGGATCCGGAAAATCAATTATCACTACATCGAAAAAAGAATGATTTTCATCGAGCCAGAGAAATGCATCAGCGTTAACCACTTTAACTCTTGGATTACTTAAGGAGTTATTATTAAACCCTTTTAACATATCATTGTTTTTAAACAGATCTGTCATCATCGGGTCAAGATCGACAAGAATTACTGATTCAACTGAATCATACTTCAGAATTTCTCTAACTGCCATACCATCACCGCCACCAAGAACCAGGATTTTTCTCGGTGAAATATGAGAGCTCATCGCCGGATGAACAAGAGCCTCATGATACCTGTATTCGTCGCGGGTTCCAAACTGTAAATGTCCGTTAAGATAAAGCCGGATTTCGTCTCTCCACCTGGTAAGAATTATCCTTTGGTATGGAGAGCTTTTCGCCATGATGATTTCATCAGTATATAAATTTTCCTCAGAAAACTGAGTCACCAGATCAGAGAAAGAAAATCCGATTGCAAGCAATGTCAGCACAATGACCGATTTTGCCCGAAGAAAATAAATTTTCGTAGACTCAATCGGAAGAACCCATGTGCTCCATGCTGCAACTCCAACATTCAGAAATCCAAAAAAAAATGATGTGCGAACCAGGCCAAGTTTCGGAACCAGAAAAAGTGGAAACAAAAGAGATGCGAATAGTGCTCCGATATAATCAAGAGTGAGCACTTTTGAAACGAGATCTTTAAATACCAGATGCTTCCTGAGGATTCGAAGAAGTAGCGGTATTTCGAGACCAACGAGCATTCCAATTACAATAACGAGGAAAAATAACGGAACCCTGAAAAAACTTGCCATGCTGAAACTTAGGAACAGAATTGCAGAGCTAAACCCACCGAAAAGTCCGATCAATATTTCTACATCGACAAATTTTGCAACAAGATCACCTTCAATCATTCTGGAAATATAGCTTCCAAGCCCCATCGAAAAAAGATAAACCCCGATAATAATTGAAAACTGAGTTACTGATTCTCCCAAAAGATAAGACGCAAGCGTTCCCGCTAGCAGCTCATAGATTAAGCCGCATGTGGAAATAATAAAGACTGAAATGAATAATGCTTTCTTCAAAAAAAGAAACTATTTTCCGCCCAAATATCTCATATAATTTATATAGTGAGCACGGTAAACACCTGGATTTTCCCGCACGGTTTTCGGAACATTTTCGACCTCATCTACGTCAGCTCCACCGATTCTGCCCATTTGCGCATACCCGAAAAAGCCAAGAAGACCGGCGCAAAACGTGGGATAAATTATATTCTTTATAAATTCCATCTTAGCTTCCTTTAATCATCACTACTACTGCCATCGTCTCCGCTATCATCACTGTCATCCGATCCACCAGACGAAGAATAGGCATAATCACTGGTTTCCATTCTGCTTGATTCAAAGCTCTTGTAACGAAAAAAAGAATAAATAAGAGGCAAAAGCAACAAAGGGAAAACTACGAAGAATGGCCAGACAATCGGATCGTCTCTGCGAAGAGAAATCTTATAGCGAAGTGTATCCGGAACATCTGATTCCGGTTCAATCCGGAGATAGTATTCCCCTTCTTCGACCTCATTAATTACTATGGAGCTATCCTTAGAACCTTCAGACCAGCTTTCCCCGTCATCGATACCGTGGTAGTAACTTAGTTCAATACCCGTATCCATTGCTACATCAGTTTTTGAGTTAATCAGTGCCAGGGAAAAATATATATAACGGTTATCAAGGGCTGGAGCATCCGCCGTGATATACACATTCGCATTTTTTCCTTCCAGTTTGAAAGTGTCCGTTACAAATGATCGTTCAGCATCACTTTTTGAAAAAACAAAATCTTTGTTAAAAACTTCCTTATCGCGGGCTACGACGCAAATTCCGATCTGCAGGACAAAAAGCAGAATGACAGACGCAAAGGCCAGTCGCTTATTTCGTTTATATCTTCTTTGCAACGGATTTGGCTGGGCTGGTGCGATTATACCTGAATTATCCGGAAGGGTAATCGATAGTTGAAAAATTTCCTGAATTTTTTCCTTAGGAAAATATTCTCCTTTTGCCCAGATTATTTCTTTTTTTGTTCCTTCGTACGAAAGCATATAAGGTGGATTTATATAATCATTCAGTTCCGCTGAATCCCCCTGTTTGACTTTCCAATAGAATTCACCAATTGCAAAATCAACTACCCCCTGGCCGGATTGAAAATGACGGTAAACCTCTCCCTGGTAACTAATAGAAGGGGGATATGTATTGAGATTCATAGGAACCCCCTTCATTGCAGAAAAGAACATCCAATGTCCATCTGTGCAATTGAGCCAGAGATAGTCCTCCCGGTTGTACAATAACCATTCTTCCCAAGGATAATTCTGCCCGTCTTTGTTAACAGATTTTTGCATGTATCCGATAACTTCATATTCATTGTCCCGAAATTTACATTTGGTTCCAAGAGGAATAATTTCGCTTTTTTTTATTTCTTTGAATTTGGAAATAATTGCAAGTTCCGGATTCGAAGAATCTGTAACTCCCCCGCAATATTCGCAAACAACTGTCTTCGAAAAATCAGGAAATTTTATCTTAATAGGTGCCCCGCAACTTTTACAGGAAATAGATTTTGGCTGTGGCTGTCTGGAAATAGACAGCCCATATTCCGGGTCTTTCAGATTTTTCAGGGAAAGATTTTTAAATTCTACTATGTCACCGACAAAAAAATAAGCAGGGTCCTCGGAATAATCCAGTGTAGCAAAACGTCCGAATGGATTTGCCAGATCAACCAAAACGGCCTTATAGCCACCATCGAATTTGAAGGGCAGTTCCCCCTCTCCACTCACACACTCCGATTCGGAAATTTCCCTGATTGTCCAATCAATCCCGTCAATTTTAATTATTATTCCAGCATAATATTTTTCGGATTTCTGTTCCTTTTTTGAATCACTCTCTGCAAACATTGATTGAGCGGGAATAGATTTGATATCCTTCACCGGGAGCAATCGTGTTATCATGAATTGTCCCTGTGCCTCGGAGAGCCAGCCTGATTCGTTTCGATCGTCTATAAAATGCCATTCATTCCAGAATCCATTTTCATAACGGAGCTGTATCCGCCCAACGAGGGAAAAAGACCGATCGCCAAATTTTCCTGATGTCCCGATCTGGAATGGAGAATGGTCATCCTGGATTTCGGAAACTTTTCCATAAGCTTCGAGATTCATATCGTTCCTAACAGATGTCTATTTGCAACTTCCACAGACAGCAAAAAGAGATGCTTTACTCTGGAATTTTACCGGGGAACCGCAATTGGGACAATTCAACTCAAACACGAATTAATATTTGCGGATTTTATTTTTATTTGTCAATAGAAAAGAATGATTGTACCCCGAATAATGAAATATTATCGTGCAAAAGACCGGTTCTGGTTCAACCCGAAATGACTTTTCCGATAATACAGTCTGAAAGCATAATTCCGATTTCAAAACAAATTACAGAGAAATTTGAGGAACTGAAACAATTAATTCAGCCTGCTGATAATTTCATG
>JAIOQL010000701.1 GCA_021413405.1 Leptospira sp. | reverse complement strand
TCAATTCCGACTTTTTCAATTTCTTCGAGTGATTCTCCCTGGATTTTTATTCCGATCGGAGTGCGAAGACCGGTGGAAAGCATGTCGATTCTCGTCTTGATCGGCATCGTCCAGGCATTGGAGACTCCGGGAAATGAGATTTCTTTATCCATGATCTGTATCAGCTCATCTTTCGAAATTCTATCCGGTACAAAACTTCTGAACAGGAAATGAGTAAACTCAGGAAGTTTTGAATAGAACCTTTCTTTTTTTCGCCATTCATTTTGTGGTTTCACGAGTATGACAGTTTCCATCATCGAAAGAGGCGCGCTATCTGTAGATGTGTCTGAACGTCCGGCCTTTCCGAAAACCCTGACAACTTCAGGGATCTGTTTTAGTTTTTTGTCCATCTTTATCATCAGTTTTTCTGCTTCACCGATTGAAATCCCGGGAAGTGTCGTAGGCATATACAGGAATGATTCCTCATAAAGCGGAGGCATGAACTCCGAACCAAGACGCAAATAAACCGGGATAGTGAAGAGCACAAGTGCGATGGACGCATATATTACTTTTTTGGGATGATCCAAAACCCAATTGCAGGCCGGTTCATAGTATCTGAAAAGAATTTTACTGATCGGATGTTTTTCTTCGGGGTAATATTTTCCCACGAAGAGAGTCGTTGCAACTTTGCTGACAAATTTATTTTTGAATTCAAACGGATCCATCCGTGTGAATAGCATCCTGAAGGCCGGATCGAGTGTCAGCGCCAGCATTGCTGCAATAACCATTGCCAGATTTTTTGAATAGGCAAGCGGGTGGAAGAGTCTTCCTTCCTGGTCAACGAGTGTAAAAATTGGAAGAAATGCGACTGCAATCACGAGCAGCGAAAAAAATACGGACGGTCCGACTTCGAGCAACGCATTCAGTCTCACAACGTGATAGTCACCGATCCTCCCTCCCGATTCCCATTCTTCCAGTTTTTTGTATGCATTCTCGACTTCAACGATTGCGCCATCCACTAGAACACCGATTGAGATTGCGATTCCGGAAAGAGACATGATATTTGACTGAATGCCTAACGCATACATCGGGATAAACGAAATGAAAACTGAGATTGGAATCGTTAATATCGGAATGATTGCAGAAGGGAAATGCCATAGAAAAATCAGGATCACGAGAGAAACGATGATCATTTCTTCGAGTAGTTTTTCTTTCAGGTTCTGAATTGCGTTATTGATCAGGGAAGACCTGTCATAGGTTGTTAAAATTTCGAGGCCCTTCGGAAGAGAGGGGGTGATTTCTTTTATTTTTGCTTTCACACGTTCAATCACGGAAAGTGCATTTTCGCCGTGACGCATGACGATGATCCCGCCTACAGTATCTCCATTTCCGTCCAGGTCAGAAATTCCACGTCGTATATCAGGCCCAAGTTCAACTCTGGCGACATTTTTCAGGAGGATCGGGATCCCGTTACTGTTGGTTCCAAGGCTGATCTGCTCAATGTCAGAAATATTCCGGATATATCCCTTGCCCCGGATCATATATTCTACTCCGCTGAATTCAATGAGTCGTGCTCCGGTTTCCTGGTTTGATTCTTTCACTTTCTGCAAAATGGATTCCATCGGTATCTGGTAGGCCTGTAATGCGATCGGGTTCACGATGATCTGGTATTGTTTTTTGAATCCACCGATTCCGGCAACCTCTGCGACACCGGGAATTGCATTCAAAAGATATCTTAGTTTGAAATCCTGGAATGACCTGATTTCAGTCAGTGAATTCTGCCCGGTTTTATCAACGAGTGCATACTGGTAGACCCATCCGACACCGGTTGCGTCAGGACCAATTTCAGTTTTCACTCCTTCTGGAAGTCTTGACTGGATCCTCGAAAGGTATTCGAGAACTCTGGATCTTGCCCAATAGAGATCTGTCCCATCCTGGAAAATAACATACACAAAGGAATAACCAAAATCAGAAAATCCCCGGATTACTTTCACTTTCGGAGCACCAAGCAACCCGGTGATGATCGGATAGGTCACCTGGTCTTCAATGATGTCGGGACTCCTGTCCCATCTCGAATACACAATGACCTGTGTGTCAGAAAGATCCGGGATTGCGTCAAGTGGAATGTTTTTCAGAGAAAAATAGGCGCCCGCGAGGAGCACGGAAACAAGAATCAAAACCAGGAATTTATTATTAGCCGAGAAACGGATCACTGAATGAGTGAAAGAATTTGAATTAGTGTGAATGTTCACTGGAAGATCCCCCTAATTTTATTTTCGTTTCCGAATCCAGAAGAAAATTTGCTTCGATAACAACTTCATCTCCTTCAGCCAATCCCTGGAGCACTTCGTAGAATTCTGTAGTTTCAATTCCAGTCCTGACCATTACGGGTGAAAAATGATCACTATTTCGCCTGACGTAGGCAACTTTATGCACCCCGGTGTTCATGATCGCCGATTTTGGAATTGAGAGGACTCTTTTTAACGGAATGAGAATTTCCATTGTTCCAAACATTTGGGGTTTCAATACGCCTTTTTTATCCGTTACATAAGACCGGAACCTGAGTGTCCTGTTTTTTTCGTCCAGTATTGAATCAACTCCATGGATTTTTCCCGGAAAACTCAGATCCGGAAACGATTCTGTCCTGAATATCACCTGTTGACCACGCTTCACATAGTTAATATCATTTTCAAATAAGTACCCATAGATGTAGGCCTT
>JAIOQL010000667.1 GCA_021413405.1 Leptospira sp. | reverse complement strand
ACATAGTTCCAAGATTTCCAAATGAAGTGGGTTTTCTGGATGTTTTTGCAAACACCCGGGTTGTGATTTACGATCCATATAAAATGCTCGAGGAGATCCGACGTCTTTGGGCCAGTGAGTAATTCTTGCATCTCTCTATTCGGTTGGGCGATGGCCGGGCTCTCAGACGCGCGCGGCGCTCCTTCGATCCCTATCGCATGTTTTCAGGAGAATTAATTTCTTTTTCAACCGGTTTTCCCTCGATTGCAATGGCTTTATGCTTGCGCGTGGACAAATAGACCTGTATCCCAACTGCAATTGTCTCCACAACGAATTCATCAATGGGCCCCGGAAGATTTGGAAGAAATGGATAAAGGAGTGCCAGTAAAATTGGCCAATATTTTCTCACTGTGGAGTAAATACTGGTATCTTTTATTACTAGAAAGATGGCAAAGAGCAGGATTGGAATTAGGCCGATCACTCCTACGAGAAGATATAGTAGTGAAGATCCGACAACTGCCAAGGTCGACATCGTCGACTCTGGTGTATTTGTATTCCAGATAAGGAATGCACCAATAGCAAAGAATGAATAAAGATAGATAGAAACCGACAAAATTGCCCAAAGAAAACCATTCTTGATCCCGGGCTTAGTATTTATTTTTGCTTCTGTCATATGAATTAGGATTTGAATAAACATGCGGAAGGTAAAGGAAAATATTCTATTTTTGGGACTGAAAAGAAAAATAGGAATTATATTTACACAGCAAGGTTTTGCATTAAGATGCCTGAAATCGAATTTGCATGAACTCAAAGATGCTCTTTCCAAAACGAGAACTTTTTTTCATTTTCATTTTTGATTTATACAATGTTTGAGTCAGAGAAATTGGATGTTGTAAAATTAATGTCGGATCTACACCATCCATCACTGCATCCATTGCAGTTGCCAGATCTCCAGATAAATCCAGTTCAAGTAAAATCACAAAAAACAAAGTCGCAGTCATGCCATGTCTATTTGCGATAATTTTTAATTCAGCCCAATCCTCATTCGATGGCCTAAAACTACGTCTTTCCATATTCTGACCTTTTTCCTGATGCTTCGTTTTGACGCCCTCGAAAACGGGAAAGGATCCTGAGTAGCAAATCAATCGGTACCTGTTCAAAAGGCGATTTAAATATTTTCTTAACTCCCCCGATGTTGGAGCTTTGTTAAACAAATCCCCGGCGAGCCTTTCCGGAATATTAAAGGTAGAGGCGGTCACAGTTTTCTTCTTAAGATTCACATTCAGAACAGATTTGTTTGTAATCAAAATTGTAGTTTTTAAAATCTCCGGCATGGATATCATTTCGCCCTCTTTCTATATAAAGGTAAAAAAAGTGCAATCAGAGCTGAAATTTTTTCGGAATTTTAATTTTTTTTATTTAGAT
Organism: Leptospira sp.; assembly: GCA_021413405.1. Taxonomy (GTDB): domain Bacteria; phylum Spirochaetota; class Leptospiria; order Leptospirales; family Leptospiraceae; genus JAIOQL01. The sequence continues at coordinate 1,978 of JAIOQL010000667.1, read as the reverse complement.
TTGTTGATACCAGGTAAATCGCCTGAATTGTAACTAAACACACTTTTTTTTCTTGATAGTGTTTAGTGCCGTAGGATGGTCAGGAAAATGATAAAAATATTGTCTTTTTGCAGAGTAAATATTTTTTTAGTAGGATTCCCGATAGCTTTATTTCTGATATATATTTCTTCTTTTGTATTTCGCGATAATCTTTACAACTATGTTCACGTTACAATTTGTCCTTTCAAAAATGCGACCGGAATTGATTGCCCTGGTTGCGGAATGGGCCGTTCCATTTTAGCCTTGTTTAATGGAGATCTGGAACATTCATTAAAATTCCATCGGTTCGGAATCATCGTAGTCTTTGTCTCTATAATTTATTATGTTTTCCTTTTGTTAAAACTTCGGGGAATGGAAAAACTCTCCGAAACAAAATCTCTCACATTCCGACTTTGCCTTTATTTGTTCATTTTCTTTTTTAGTGCGAATTACATGATTAAACTTTATCTGACCGGATCCACAGAATTATCCCGCCAATTCCAGGGTGGACTTATTTACAGATTTTTGCATATAAATTCAAAATAAGCATCCAGATGAAGTAATTAAAAAAAGTCCTTGCAATTTATAGCGAAGCGATAAGATTCTTGGAATCAATAAAAACGGAGAATACAAATGGTCGGACAAGCTCGAAATCCAATTGTGACGATATTACTTATGATCGTTACTTGTGGAATTTATTATTATATCTGGATCTATAAACTTTCAGAAGAAGCAAAAGCAAATCTGGGTGATGCTAACATTAATCCTGGAATGGATATCATTCTGACGATTGTTACTTGCGGAATTTACGGATTCATCTGGATGTACCGCCAGGGCGATATCCTCAAACGATTGTATGAAAAAAAGGGATTACCGGCTACTGACGAAGGAACAATGTTTTTGATTCTTGGAATTGTATTCAGTCCGGCTGCAGTTTATATCATTCAGGATAAAATGAACAAACTCTATTAATATAAATCGCTGAGAATTTGAATCACGCAGAAGCGAGAATAACTATATTCAGAGGCTTATCAGAATTACTCTTTTTTGTAAGGATATCCTCTGAATATTTTAATGCTGCAGCAATCCCGGCACCAGTTCCAAGATCAGAATAGATTCCTTCCTTCTCCAGAATTTCAGTGCGATAAAAAGCTGAGTCATATTCATTTACAAAAAAAGATGCATCGATTAGCCGAGTATCATATGTTTCGGGAATTTTGACAGCTCCCTTAAATCCGGTTCCAGAGCCTATCTTACTGAAATCATACTTAGAATTATTTGAATAGGCTGCAACAATGGCCGTCTCTTCCCTTTGCGATTTCAAAAAACGACCCACCCCTGAAATTGTTCCGCCAGAATCAACCCAGCTCACAAATCCTTCTACATTTCCTCCGAGGTCCCTGAATATTTCAGGTCCGGTTGTTTTGAAATGTACATTTGGATTTGCCATGCTGGAATATTGATCGAGGCGGAGCGCGTCAGGAAATTTTTTCTGAACACCGGCAAGTGCTATATGTCCCGATTTTTCTTCCTGCATTTCTGCACCATATTTTTTAAGGCGCAACCTCAAATCGTCTGTAGCGGTTTCATTAAGAATACATATAACCTTGTACCCTCTTGCTTTACCAACCCAGGCAAAACTAACGCTCTGGTTATCACAGGAAGTATCAATGATTATTCCATTTTTTTTGAGAACGCCTCTTTTTTCTGCGTCAAGAATCAGGGCAAGAGCAGTCCTGTCTTTGACAGAACCTGTCGGATTAAAAAATTCTGCCTTTAGATAAAAATCAATCCCTTTCAGATTGACCCCGATATTGTTTAACCGGATCAGGGGAGTATTCCCGATCGCCTGAAAAATATCTTTCTTTATCGGAGTCGCAAGCGACAAATCAGTTCCCAGAAAGCTCTGGATATTTCCCAGAGCTCCGAGCACACTATTGCCAAGTTCATCTATTGATTT
>JAIOQL010000666.1 GCA_021413405.1 Leptospira sp. | reverse complement strand
TTTTTCAGTTGCTTCCTTTGTCCGGATTGCATCCTTCAATTCCTGTTCGCGAAGCCTGTCCAGGTTTTCATTTGCTTTAATCCGGGAATGGAGTCCCAAAAGTTCAGATTCCTTGAGGGAATTTACCTTATCTATTGCCTGGTTGATTGAATTTTGTGACTTTTTAATTTGATGCTCATATTCCAATATACCATTGAGGGCATTTTTTGTTTTGTCGGCATCTTTGATTTCCCTGTGAGCCAGTTCAAAAAGACCTTCAAAAAAACCAACGTTTTGCAAACAGCTTTCACCCATTTCGAGTGCTGCCGTTTTGAAAAATTCCGTCTGAATCACCCGGTCTATGATGAGCCGCAATTCGCGTTTGTGCAAAGGGTTTTCCAGTATCTCAATTTTCGGATTATTTGGAACGTCCGGATAAATAGATTCAGAGTCCGGGGATGCAATGAGAACAATTGCAATTTCCGGTTTTGTTTCATACCGTTTTATGAACGCCGATTTCTGCTGTTTCCAGTCAGATCCGGAAATTTCGAGAAAAAAAATATTAATGTCATCACCAGACACGTTAATTGAATTGAGATCCTTAAACTGAACTTTGTTGACTTTAAGGATCAGCTTCGGGTGTTTCCACAATTCAATCGGAAAATCTTTTCCGTCTGAGATATGCCAGATTATCGAATTTTTCAAGTGAACCTCACAGAAGAAAGCGTTAGTATAATATTCCACAATCCATAAGTTCTGTCAGCCTTATTTTATTCCTGTTTTTCTTAAGTTCTTCCAAAAAAGACCGGCTTTCCCGGTCAGTTGCAGGATTTTTTGACGGATATAACCGGCAAATTTCAGAATGAAACGGGTTAGAATTCGAAACGGCCAGATTCCCAGAATTATTACCGGGGAAATCTTATTCCAGAAAGGTAAAAAAGGACGCAACACTTTCTGATAAGGAATATTAATATCAGTTCTCGTTGTCATAATATAAAGGCTAATTGAGGCAATTACTATGTTTGCACTCCATGGCCCGAGCCAGTCAGGAACTCCCGATTTATATGAAATGCTCGAACCGAGAATAAAAAACAGGTAATAGATGAAAAGAAAAACGATCGCAAGAGTGAAACTCATTCCCTTTCCCGATCTTTTCACCACGAGTCCGAGCGGAAAGGAGAGAAAAAAGAAAATCTGGCATGAAACAGGCATCGCGATGCGTTTGTGCATTTCTACATTGAATGCGGTGATCGTTTTTTTTGAATCCTTCAGAAGATTCATGAGCTGTGTCAATGTCGCATAACGGTTCGAGAGCTCATCTGCCGGAATCGTGCCTTTCGCAGCACCCTCGATTATATCCATTTTCATCTGGCTTATCATCTGGTTGAGTCCCCCGATTCCTTTAATGGAGAGCCCCATTTCTTTGACCATTTCAAGCCCGGGTACATTTTCAAGACCTTCGGTCTGAATGCTGTTCCGGATATGAATCAGGAGCGGGAATGAAAACGTTTCAGGTTTAATGTTAAACCCGATCACCGATTTTTCTTTTTTCGTAGGGATATTGTAATCCATTTCTCCATCGATAAAATTTGTTACAGTGAACCCGTCCTTCTTTTCATTCCATTCGAGAATAAAGCCTTTCTTCAGACGGATTGATTTTTCATATTCACCGTTTGAATTTTTCTTTTCCACAAGCAGACCATCTTTTGCGGAAATAACCTGCGTTAGGCGCGATCCGCCCATAGGAATGATAGTATTGTTGTGCTTTATATACTCATTCCCTTCCATGTAGACTTCCCATTCACGGATCTGGACTCCCTTCATTTCCCCGGTTTCCCTGTTGATCCCTTCGGTATAAAGAGTTCTTCCCTTTTTCTGAAATGATTCCTGTGTTGAATCCCCGCTGAATTGGCCGGGGGTAACTGCCACCATAGGGTTGTAGGCCATGATCCAGTTATTGAATTCGTTCATTTTTCTTGTATTCTCAGGAGCGATATAAAAATTCAGGTATCCGACAACGAAAGATGTGAATAGTCCAAAAAGAAGAAAATTCAGATAAATCTTTGTGAAACTGACTCCCGCAGATCGCATTGCTGTGATTTCGGAATCTCCCGAAAGTCTTCCCGATGCCATGATTCCGCTCATCAGGCATGCCATAGGGATCGTCATCGGAAGTGTGTTTCCGAGAAGATATCCGAAATAATCAAGGAGGCGAAGAGGATCGACACCTTTCCCTACAAATAGTCCAACCATTTTCTGGATCGCCATTGCCATATAGATCAGTGTAAAAAAAGACAGGGCAACAAAAAATGGTCC
>JAIOQL010000665.1 GCA_021413405.1 Leptospira sp. | reverse complement strand
TTCCCTGAGGCTGGCTCCATTTCTACGGAAGACATAGATTTTTTCTCAGGAAGCATAGTGTCATCGGAAAATGATTTGAAGTCTTTATCCATCGGATTGTCCATTCTCATGGCATCCATGGATGGTATATTCTTGCGATCGACCGGATCTTTTTTCAGAATCGGGGAAGACATGTCTATCTTCTCTATCGAATCTTTCCTGGCATCCGGAATTGCAGGAGGGGGAAGAATCAACCTGTCAACTTTTTCCGTCTGATCCGGCTTCTTGCTGATATCCTGGATCTTTCCGGAAAGTTCATTCCGGTATATAAATGCATAAATCCCAATGGAAAGAAGGATCACAGCAATGATTCCTGTTACAATAATTTTGATGCTTTCACGGTTCATAAGGAACGCTTCCTGACATAGATTTTGATTTTAAAAAATTCGCTTTACGGGGCTGACTTTCCTTTATTATTATCGGGCATTCGCGATTAGTTCTATGAATTTTATGAAACCGTATCTGATAGCCTTTGCAATTCTTTTTTGTTCGCAGGTAGCGCTATTCGCCCCGTCCCGGCCCGGGGAAAGGGATGAACTCGGCCGCGTGCAAATTCTATCTGAAATCATTACAAAGGAGCATTCTTACACTCTATTTGTCGCAGAAGATTTCGAAGGCGAAAACTTATGGAAAATCAATCGGGGAATTTCTTTCCTGAACAGAACAGAATTTATTTCAAAAACCCCTGAAAGCGAAGCATTTAAACTGGAATCTAAATTATACAAAGACATAACCCAAAGAGACAGCCGGAATTCTCTCATGGTGCAATCCTATTTTGAAATCCCATCCAAAGAAACTCTTGAAATCCGGCCAAACAAAAACATCCGTCTGCCACCAGGCATTCCGGTCCGGATTTTCGTATGGATATTTTCAAACGACTACAATATGGATCTGTCTCTAATTCTTTCCCAAAACCGGTCAAAAGATATTTATCTTGAACTGGGGGAAATTAAATTTGAAGGCTGGAGAAGAATTGAAAAAAAAATCGTTCTTCCCGACCGCAACATCCGCCTGAATCTGTCGATGCAATTTCCGTTTGAGATCAAGGGAATCAAAATAAAGCCATCTCCTTTCCAGAAAAGAGGAAGTTTTTTTATTTATTTTGATCAGATGGCAGTGATCCTGGAAAAGAGGAATACAACCTATTCCGGTTCAGAGATAAAGGATAACTGGGGATTAGAATATTGAATTATGATTTTTGCTTATTTACTTTTAACTTTTTTACTCTATCCGGTTATTTTGATTCTTCCATTTTTTTCAAAACGGGCAAAATCATTTCTCGAAGAAAGGAAGCAAGACAGATTAAAAATTATCAATCTCGATTTTGATCCTGCGGGAAAGAGAGTTATCTGGTTTCATGCCGCCTCTGTGGGAGAACTTGATCAATGCAAAGCCCTTGCGAATGTTCTACACGAAAAGGAACCTGAAACAATTATTCTCCAGTCTACTTTTTCAGAAAGCGTTACAAATAAAAATTTGCAGGGTCATGTTAGTTTTCTCAATTTCCGCCTCCCTGTTGATTTCTATTCCGCCTATGATTTTATTTTTAACAAATTCAAACCGGAAATACTGATACTGATGGCATGGGACACATGGCCAAACCTGATAATGGCTGCCAAAAGGCATCAAACCAGGGTTTATCTTGCATGTGCGACCCTGAATGAATCTTCCCGCAGAAAAGGTTTTCTGGCGGGAATGCTGACTAATTCCATTTTCTCGAAACTCGATGGAATTTCTCCCGCCAACGAAATTTTTTCAGAACGCTTCCGTAAACTTACAAACGGTTCGGTGCGAATTACATCCTGTGGTGACTCCAGGTTTGATTCAGTTATCGAAAAAATTGAAAATTCAGGAACCAATTCCCGTTTCAACCGGTTGCTGGAAAAATATCCCTGGAAAAAGAAGGTAATCTTTGCTTCAACCTACTCAGCTTGCGAGAAGATTCTTTTTCCTGCAATTCCGGATATTCCGGAAGACACAGGTATATGGATCTTTCCACATAAAATATCAGATGAAAGAATCAATGATATCAAAACTCATTTGGATTCTCTTAAAATTGAATATACCGTATACTCCAAATTCCAGGATGGCCCCCTTCCAAGGACGGTAATTTTCGATGTTCTGGGAATTCTGGCTTTTGCTTACAGAGAAGCCACGATTGCCTACATTGGTGGAGGCATTCATAATAGAGTTCACAATGTAATTGAGCCGGCTTATTTCGGTCTTCCGGTACTAACAGGTCCAAAAATCCACAACTCCCCGGAAGCTCAGATTCTTCTGAAGTTTGGAGGGCTGTTTACCTGCAATACTGAAAATGAATTCCGGAAAAATTTTCTCTATTTGTTGTCAAACAACGGAAGAGTAAAAAAAATCAATTCTGAAAACAGACAGTTTGTCAAAACCAACAGGGGTGCTTCACTCAGGTTTTATCAGGAGTTTTTAAATGAAAAGAATTAAGATTTGTTCTATCAGTATGAAAACAACTCCACTTGATTTTCACGGAAACACAGATACGATTATCAGTGTATTAAAGGACACAAAAACAGAAAATTCATTGGTGCTGTTCCCCGAGCTATGCGTCACCGGATATTCCTGTGAAGATGCATTCTATAATTCAGAGGTTTGGGAAAAATCTATGGATGCAATTTCTGAAATTTTGCCTTCCACAAAAAATAAAATTGCTTTGATCGGGCTTCCGGTTTTTAATTCACCATACCTGTACAATGCTTGTATCGTTCTCGCAAACGGGAAAATATGGGGCGCCGTCCCAAAAAAAAATCTGGCAAATACAGGCCTGCATTATGAAAAACGATGGTTCCGGGAAAGAAGTTCTGATCTGGGTAGCATCGCAACGCCTTATGGCGAAATTCCGTTCGGAAATTTGCTTTTTTCATTCGATTCCATAAAGTTCGGAATAGAAATTTGCGAGGACTCCTGGGTCATGAACAGACCTTCCCATAGTTATACAGAAAACGGAGCTGACATTATATTTTCGCCCGGAGCATCCCATTTCGCATTCGGAAAACAGGAAATCAGGAGACGGATTTTTCGCGAAAGTTCACGGACACAAAACAGCATTTTCGTTTTTTCAAATTTAAATGGAAATGAAGCCGGCAGGGTGATCTTTGACGGCGGATGCTTTGTTTCAGAGAACGGTGAAATAACCGGCGAGGGCAAACGGCTGCATTTTAGTGACTTCGAAATACTGGAAACGATATGCGATATTGATAGCTCAAGACACGAAAAGGCCAAAGCATTCCGTGAAAGCGGAAACGGCAATATGATAACAGTTCAAACGGTTCAAATCGGGTTTGGACTGAAGGAAATACAAAATCCGGTTTCCCTGCCGGTTCAGGTTTCCCCGGAAAATATTTATACTATATTCACAGATGCTGTATCACTGGGACTTTTCGACTACCTTCTAAAATCCGGCTCGAAAGGGTTCACTCTTTCTCTTTCGGGAGGTGCCGACAGTGCGGCATGCGCAATTCTTGTAAAAACGATGCAATCACTCGCCGAAAGAGAACTTGGTATGAACATTTTTGCGGAAAAAGGAATGGATGCAAAATCCATTCTGATTACAATCTACCAGGAAACAAAAAACAATTCTCCACTAACAAAAAAATCAGCCAGAGAACTTGCAGAAGAGCTCAAAACTATTCATCATGAAATAGCAATCGATCCACAGGTTGATCTGGTCACTAAAACGATCGAAGATATCACCAAAACAAAACTATCCTGGGAAAAATTCGATCTTGCCCTTCAGAATGTACAGGCCCGCATCAGGTCACCTATCGTATGGATGTTAGCCAACGTCAACAACCATCTTCTCCTAAGCACCGGGAACAGAAGCGAAGCGTCAGCAGGATATACGACTATGGATGGTGACTCGTCCGGATCCGTGGCTCCGATCGCCGGAGTGAGCAAAGAATTTATTCTTAATTGGTTGAAATATATGAACACGGGAGAAGATAAAAGATTTTTACCAGTAAAAAGCCTGTCCGGAATCCTTGAAAGACGTCCAAGTGCAGAGTTAAAGCCAATCTCGGAAAAACAGGAAGATGAAAAAGACTTAATG
>JAIOQL010000664.1 GCA_021413405.1 Leptospira sp. | reverse complement strand
CAATTTCTCTTTTTGCACATATCCTCAATGCAAGCAATATCTGGCTGAACAGAATTGAAGGAAAGCCGGATCCGTATGGACCCTGGAGAGAAATTCCAAAAGAGGATCTGGAAAATGAAACTAACCTCCTAAAAACGCGTTTGGAAAACCTGCTCTTGACGTATTCCGAGTCTTTTGGAAATGAAATTCGCATTTATAAAAATACTAAAGGTGATGAATTCAAAAATTCCATCGAAAATATCCTGCTTCATGTCACGCATCATGGTGCCTATCACCGGGGTCAAATTGTCCAGCTTCTCAAAGAAAAACACAAAAATGCCCCGGCAACAGATTATATTGTTTGGATGAGAGAAAACGGGGTTATTTAGGCCGGAATCCAACAATAAAACAATAAATTAAAACTTAGTCAAAAATATATTTCATGAATTATTGACTTTTTAAGTTCATGCATAATTAAATGCTTTCTTGCGCCTGTTACACAATTTAGAAAAAATTCAAGAGAGAGACCCATGAAAAATTTGATTACGCTGATATTTTTAATTTCCGTTTCATCTCCATTCTATTTCTGCAAAACGAAACCAAAAGAAATGAAAATGGTTCTTATTTTCCAGATAGGGGAAGTAAAAGTGATCGGGGAGGGGTGGAAAGTAAAGTAACAGCAGGATTTGTATTTCAAAAAGGAGATCAGATCAAAAACGGTTCTGCGGTAGCGGATATTCAATCGAAAACGGGAACAATTGTGAGAATCAGGCCTTTCAATCAGATCTCTCTCACAGATCTTGGCTTTTCTGATAAACCGGTCACGAACATATATCTGAAGGCTGGAGGAATGCTGGTTCGAACAGATAAGCTGAAGAAAAATGATGCGTTTACAATCAGTTCACCTACTACGATCGCCGGGGTTCGTGGAACTTTATTTTCATTTGATTTACAAAATGGAGACATTCCGCGCGTAAAAGTTTTTGAAGGTTCCGTGAGAGTCGGAATTAATATGGATGAAAATGAAATCTCCCCGAAAGATATCGCACTCAATCCTAATTTTCAAAAATTGCACACATTTCTTAATGAAAATGAAGTGATTGTTGAGTCAGGTAAAGAAGCGTCCTTTGATCCTACTCTGATAGATCTGGTCC
>JAIOQL010000660.1 GCA_021413405.1 Leptospira sp. | reverse complement strand
CTACCTGAACATTGATTCAGAAATTATTGTCCGGAAAGCAGCATCTGTCCGGGTCCGTGGAAAACAGAATATTACAGAGATTTTTACAGTTACTGCCTGGAATGATCTGATCATTTCAAGGGCAAACACAGAAAAAGCATTGCAATCCTGATGAAATAATCCTGGCATCCTGCAGGATATCCCCTGATTTTATATCTTGACTTCCTTTTACACAAATCTCAAGTTTTCTATTTGAGAACGAAGCGGAGATAGCAATGCCAGACAATTCCCGGAAACTAAAATTTCTAAATATTCTTATCCTTTTTCTTTTGGCCGTTTCGTCCGGTTTACTGACTGCCTATTGTTCAAAAGACAATGAGGGTGGAGAAGGCTTCGCGCATGTAAATATGATCGATAATTCTTTTTCTCCACCGCAAATCAGGATCCCGGTTGGTGGAACGATCCAATTCAGGAATATTGGTGGAAACCCGCACAACGCCGTAGCAGTAGACAGAAAATGGGGGACAGACAAGAGTTTCGGGAATCTTGTGATGGTACGCGATAACAAGGTAAAGATTGTCTTCCCGGAAAAAGGATACTATCCTTACCTCTGCACCTTTCATGCTTCACCCGATGGAAAAGTCGGTATGGTTGGTTCCGTAATAGTTGGAGACGGAGACTACAAACCTGCGGGCAAATCAGGCGAAAAATTTTCGCCTGTTGAAAAATGGTCGGAAACAACCAGGAAAGTTCCCGGGCAGTATCCAACGATCCAGAATGCAGTGGATGCTGCAAAACCGGGAGACCTGATCCTGATCAGTGAAGGCGTTTATAAAGAAGAAGTCGTAGTCACTACTCCTTCTCTGACAATACGGGGTGTCGACAGGAACAAAGTGATCATTGATGGCGGCTATGTTCATGGAAACGGAATCATGGTTGTCGGAGCAGACGGTGTCGCAATTGAAAATATGACTGCGAGGAATGCAACCCTGAACGGTTTTTATTGGACCGGCGTAAAGGGATACCGTGGCTCTTACCTCACTGCTCACAACAACGGAGACTATGGTTTATATGCATTCGATTCTGTGGATGGAGTGATAGAACATTCTTACGCTTCCGGTTCTCCCGATTCAGGATTTTATATCGGTCAGTGTTACCCATGCAAAGCAATCATAAACGATGTTGTCTCCGAATACAATGCTCTTGGATATTCCGGCACAAATGCGGGAGGAGAACTTTACATTGTGAGTTCTGTCTGGAGAAATAATATTGTAGGGTTGGCTCCAAACACACTCGATCGAGAACTGCTTCCACCGGAGAGGGAATCTACGTTAGTCGCCAATCTGGTTTATGATAACAACAATGCCACTGCGCCCGTTGGTCCCCTCGAATATCCTTCATTCGGAAACGGGATCATGATCGCTGGTGGACTCCGGAATATTATTGAAAGAAATGTCATTGTAAATCATATTAATAACGGCATACTCCTGATTCTAAACCTCGATGAAAATTTCTGGTTTTCACACGTAAACAGGGTCAGAAATAACACAATAGTCAATTCAAATCGGGCCGATATGAGCATTGTCGGGCCGATGGCGACGGGAAACTGTTTTTCCGGAAATTCATACCGGACAACGATTCCCCCGCTTCTCGAAACATTTAGCGGTTGTGGAAAAATCCGTTATCCGCAAGGCTCGGATCTTTCGATGA
>JAIOQL010000659.1 GCA_021413405.1 Leptospira sp. | reverse complement strand
CATCCCATGCCCATAGGCATTTGATTTTACTATGGCGGCAAATTTTGTCTCAGGGTTAATATTCGCACGGAAAGATCTGATATTATCCTGCAACGCACTCTTTGAAATTTCAACCCAGGAGGAAAACATAGAACAATAATTTTCCACTTGCCAAATTAGTCAGGCTAAAATATAATCTTACCCTGACTTTGTGTAAAAGGTAGTAAAATGAAATATACTGTAGTGCAAAAATTTGATGTTTCTCTTCCCGAATTGCTCCGGGCAAGGGAGGACAGGTACAAAAATCTCGATAAATTCCCCGATCTCAAAAATGTATCTCTACTTGATGAAAAGAAAGAAGGTAACAAAGTTTTCCAGAAGCGAAAAATTGATCTCGGAGCCTCCCTTCCTCAGGTTCTTTCCGTAGCTTTGAATGATCCCTCCCTGATTGAGGAATCAAGTTTTGACCTTGATTCCAACACTCACATCTTCAAGCTCTTTCCCCCAAACAATGAAAAGGTAGTCACAATCACCGGTAAGAGTCTTTACAGGGAAATCTCTCCTAATTCTTCCGAAAGATCTTATGAAGTAGAAGTGAAATCCGAGGTATTTCTTGTCGGGGGGCTCATTGAGGGAGCCATAGAAGAAATTCATAAACATAGCCTCGAAAAAGATAAGAACTCAATAAACCAGTTCCTGGGGAAATGACATGGATTCGCCACGGAGTCACTGAGAACAGCCTGGGTGCCATTTTCAGGATAACTCATCTCGTTCGCATATATATTTCATTTAACCAAACCTTTGTGACTTTGTGTCTCCGAGGCAGAAATCTTGAAGAACGAGGCCATGAAGATCTCAGTCAAAAATCTGCCGCAAGGAGAAATTAAATCCGATATCCGGTGTGGTTTGATGAGTCAGATCTTCTGTAAAACTGAGTTGCCAGATGGTTTTTTTATTCAGATTTTGCTTAAATCCAAACGAAAATTCTGTAGCCCTACCGTTCAGTGCCGGATCACTTGAGCGATAGGGACTTGATAGATCATTGGCCTGGAGAATGATGGACAGGGTTTCCGATGAGTGATATTCTACTGCGAAGGTCGTTGAAGTATACGCCCTGAGGGCCACATCAGTCGAATGGATGGCTTCTCCAGGCTTGATATAAAAAATATTCAGGTAAATACTGAAAGGTCCGAAAGATTTTTTCAAAAGAATCCCGCTTCCATAGTCCGCCTTGCCGCTTCCGGTGCCGTTATTCAATTTTCCCGTTGGAGCTTTGATCGCAGGGCTCAAGGAAAGTGAGGGAAGAAAATCTGATTCTTTAAGTATCTGAATCTTTGATTTAAAAGTAGCGTCTCCCACACCTATAGTGGGCTTTTTCACATCAATAAGCTGGTTTGCATAATCATAGAGTTTAAAATTGAAAGAGTAATCAGTTATGAACCCCCTGTTTGAATCCGGAAGACCCAGGGCGAGATGAAAGGCATGTATTCCGGAGTCCATAACACCTTTACTCAGGTAGATAGCCGGGATCTCGGCTCCTATTTCAATTCTGTCAGATAGCGCATAATTCAATGTCCACGAAAGTCTAGTCACTTCCAGATCAGCTTGCATGAAGAGAGGTTTGTATCTGCTGCTATAAATGGAAGTATTGGACTGCATCGCAGTTTGCAGCAGGCTAAAATTCCCTTTTTGCATCGTGTTTGCTGACTCTGGAAGCGGATTCATAAATAATAGGAATAAAGGGAAGTTATTCCTGACTTCAAGGGGCCCCTTGTCCTCTGCGCCAGCCGGATTGACATACGGGAACGCAAGAAAAAGCAGAAGAATTTTCCAAAGACTCTTGAATTTCATCCTATTTATTAATGACCGGGATTCCCCGTGTTCCGGATTTATTATTTTATCCCGCCGGCAATTCGAACGATTTCTGCAGGGTCAAAAGATTTGAAAAGTAATTCTTCCGAGCTGTTCATAATCGCAAAGAATGGAAATTTGATTTTCAGTTCCGGAAACCGGTCATCATTTTTAAAATTCTCAAACTCCGGATCCGAGGTTTTAACTTTCAAAAGGATATATTTCTGGAAAATTTCTCTAACTTCAGGGGATTTTTCCGGATAGAGGAGAAATTCTTCGCAGGCCTTGCATTCATCAGCAGCAAAGAATAGAAAAATTTTCCGGTTTTCCCTTTCCGCAGTCCGGAAAGCTTCGGTTCTATTTCTGTACCAGACGAAACTTCCTGAAATTTCCGTGGACTGTGATTTATTTTTACAATTTTGAGACGTTGAAACAAATCCGACGATCAGAAAAAGGATAACAAGGAATCTGATTGATTTCAATTTACCTGAGCCTTTTCAATAAACATATTAAGACAAAACATTTGGTCAGTGATTTCCGGCTGGATTTATATAAAAAGTTTCTTTTTTTCCATTTTGCTTTATTTTTTTTCCGATTGATTCGAAAAATTAAGTAAAAATGTAATTTTTTTTAGTTAAATATAAATATTATGTTGACTTTTTATATTTAGCTATTTCAGAGTCATCTTTTAAAATATATAGAAAATTCTAATTGAAAGCAGGGAGGCATTGAGACCAATAAAGTGAACGCACTCGGAAAACACGTAATAGCAGAATTATATGATTGCGATCGGGAGATCATCAACAATCAGGAACTGATTGAAGACATCATGCTCGAAGCAGTGGAACTTTCTGGAGCGACAGTAGTCAAACCAGTGTTTCATAAGTTTTCCCCACATGGCGTGAGCGGAATGGTTGTGGTCTCTGAATCCCATTTTAGTATCCACACTTGGCCTGAGTATGGCTATTGTGCTTTGGATATATTCACCTGCGGTGACCTCATTGATAACCAGGCGGCCTTGACTCATCTTCGGGATAAGCTCAAAGCCAAAAACATTTCAGTTGTTGAAATGAATCGTGGAGTTCTAAACCTCGGTGTGGAACTTCATCACAAGCCGGTGTCAACTTGACGGATCCACTTGGTAAAGACGAGAGAGAGGAACCAGACGGTTCCCTCCTTACAAAAAAATCTATAAAAATCCAGAAAATCTCTGTGAATGATTTCACAGACACCTTCTTAGGGACCTTGAATAAGGTCTCACTGGGTCTTTTGAGCATAATCTTCCGCTTCTGCGGTGATCTGCTCATCAAAACTGAGATATTTGCCGGTCTACTATCTCTCGAACCATCTCCTTGGATCGAATTAAACGGCAAAGATTACACTTTTGGCTATGGAGAAAGCGTCTGATGAAGATAAAAAATAAAAGCAAAATCGTTTCCAGTTTTTCCTATGTTTCGAAAAAACTCGATATCCTCGAAAATGTTCCCGGAGAATACTCCGTTATCGCGAATTCGGGTGTTAAAAAAGGTGAATCTGTCGCCGTTTGGGGCGGGAGAGTTGTTCACAGAGATGAGCTTCCTGACCTCATTGAGCAAGGAACTACACACCAGATCAGCGAAGACCTGTATCTTTTAACACCGGTGCATGACGATGGTCCGGATTCAATCAATCTGATTAAACACAGCTCAAATCCAAATTGTGGTTTCAACGGGCAGATTGCACTTGTGGCAATGAGAGATATTCCTGAAGGGGAAGAAATTACATATGATCCTGCAATGAACAGGACATTTGCCAGAAAGAAAAACGGGTTCCTCCGTCCGGAAATCCGTGAAAGATACAATGGCTATTTTTCAGACTATATCCAGAGAAAAGTTGATTCAGATTCTGATCTTCGCGTGTCTCCAAAATTTGAAGCCGGTGCATGGGGACTCCTCACAAGCATCGATCTCGAAAATTGCGATCCGGATACAATTCGTGATGCAGATGCAATAAAAAAGTATGTTTATGAACTCTGCGATTTGATCGAAATGAAACGGTTCGGAGAATGCAATGTTGTTTATTTTGGGGAAGATGACAGAGTTGCAGGCTATTCCATGTTTCAGCTAATCGAGACATCCTGCATCTCAGCTCATTTTGCAAATGAGTCGAACACATCTTATATCGACATTTTCTCATGCAAAGAGTATGATCCTAAAATCGCTTCGGAGTTCACAAAAAAATATTTCAAGGGCGGAAAGATGCGAATGACCGTCACAAATAGATTTTAGTAGTAATAAATGGAACTCTGGTTAGACGAACAGCTTGAATTAAAAAACGGGCGTGCCATGAAAATGAGGGTCGTTAAGACCCTCGATAGCATTAAAACTCCTTTTCAACAGATAGACGTTTTTGAAACCCAGGCATTCGGGAAAGTTTTCACTTTGGACGGAGTCATTATGATGACGGAAAGCGATGAGTTTTCCTATCATGAAATGATTACTCATGTTCCTATGATGAGCCATCCAAATCCTGAGTATGTTCTTGTTGTGGGTGGTGGAGATGGTGGGACTGTCCGCGAGGTTCTGAAACACAGTTCTGTTAAGGAAGTTCATCTTTGCGAGATTGATAAAGGCGTTGTGGATATTTCAAGAAAGCATTTTCCGGCAATTGCAAAGGCTATGTCTGATAAAAGGGTAGTTCACGCATACGAAGACGGTGCAAAGTATGTGAAAAAGAATAAAAAAAAATTCGATGTAATAATTTGTGATTCGTCAGATCCGATTGGTCCGGCTGAAGTTCTTTTCAGGGAACCCTTTTATCGTGGGATGGAAGGTGCGTTGCGTGACATAGGTATCTGTTCTACACAGGCAGAGAGTTTTTTCTACCATGGTGACATTATCAAAGCTCTTTTTGAATTCATTCCGAAAGTTTATAAAGAATACGGATATTATTATACTACAATTCCGACCTATCCGTCAGGAATCATCGGGTTTACCTTTTTATCAAATAAAGTTAATCCCTACAAAGTCGAACCAGATATCAAGAGACTGCCAAAAGGATTGCGTTATTATTCAACTGAATTGCATAAGGCCGCGTTTGTATTGCCTGAGTTTGCAAAGAAATTTGTGAAAAGAAGCAAATAGCAACTGTTAGACAAAAATTCAGTTTTCAGTAAATGCCAGAAATGCCCATTGGCAATTTTGATCCAATGGAATTTTGCGGGAAAATTTTCGTAAAAGACTTTAGTCCGACAAATTTTTGAGAGGCGGCCCCGCCCCTGTTTCGGGTGGGGGGCGGGTTAGTGGGCCCGCGCAGACACTGAAAAAATACTATCATATTTTGTGTATTTTGTAAACGATAATCCCAGGTTCAAAAATTTCGTCTTTGCGCTGATTGCGGTCCTAAAAGTGTAATTTATAGAAAAAATATGAGCAATCTATTTATTCTGATCTCTCTTTTCTTTTCTACTTTTGTTCTGGAAGATCCGACAGTCTTCACCGGACTCACTCTGGTACGCGAAGGAAAAATTTCACTGGCTGAAGGACTCTTTTCACTTGCCGGAGGCATTCTTGTTGGAGATGTTCTGAATTATATTCTCGGGAGGTATGCCGAAAGAATTCCCTTCGTCGGGAATAAAATTGAAAAACTCACCAAAAAAGCGGAGCAGATAGAATGGATCAGAATCGCAGAGGGCTGGTTTTCGAGGCTTCAGATTTATGCAATTATTGCAGCAAGATTCACTCCCGGGACAAGATTCATTATCTATTATCTTTGCGGGAAAAACCGAATGAATTTTCTTTTGTTTAGTACGTTAAGCGCTTTTCTTGCTGTTCTCTGGGTTTATCTCGTTTACAATGGAATCAATTTAAGTCTTGATTTTTTTGTCAAATTTCTCAAAGTTTCTAATTTCCTGGCTTTATTCCTGAGTTTCGCAGGATTCCTTCTGGCTATCCAAATTGTAAAAACCACGCTCAGGCCTTCCGGATGGAAACTTTTTTATTCCAGGTTAGTTTCTTACCGTTATTGGGAATTCTGGCCTTCATATATCTTCTACTTCCCGATAGTTTTCTTCTATATCTGGATCTGTATCAGGCGTAGGGTTCCGCCTACCGCAATCAGTGTTGTAAACCCCTGTTTTCCTTTTGGCGGAATGAGCTTTGATTCAAAATTTGAAATGCTTGGGGTTTTCTCAGACCATAAATCAAATTTTGCGCGCCAGATAAGAATTTCTGACCGGAGAAAAGTCAGTGAAATGGAAATACTGAATACAATCCGGAAGAACAAATTCGTATTTCCATTTGTAGTAAAACCTGATAAAGGGCACAGGGGAAATGCATTCCGGATTATCCGGACTGAATCTGACATGATGCAATATATGAATTTATTTCCGGAAGCATTTCTTGTTCAGGAATATATTGATTACCCGCTGGAGTATGGAGTTTTCTGGTTAAAAATTCCTGGTGAGAAAGGCCGTATTTTTTCAGTTACCAGGAAAATCCTATCTAGTGTAGCCGGAGATGGTAATACCTCGCTTGAGGATCTGATCTGGAATGATCCAAGAGCAAAATATCTGGCAGGTGTATACAGAAAGAGAAATTTTTCGCAGTTAAAGAAAATTATTCCCGAGGGGAAAAAATATTTCCTTGGGAACGCAGGTAATCATTGCCAGGGAGCAATCTTCGAAGACGGGGCAGGGGACATCAGCGGGAAAACTCTTCAGAAGATTACTGAAATTTGTGAATCAGTTAAAGGGTTTGATTTTGGAAGGTTTGACATTAAATTCAAGGATAAGCTTTCTTTAAAAAATGGAAGGAATTTTAAAATCCTTGAAGT
>JAIOQL010000658.1 GCA_021413405.1 Leptospira sp. | reverse complement strand
GTTTTATATACCCTCGTTATATCGATTTCCGGATCAAAAAGTTTTTCCAGGTTGAGTTCCACATCATCCAGTTCCTTTCCGAAAACTTCTTTGAATTCAGCGATGGAAACAGCAATTGAATAACTCCATAGAATTTTCCTTTTTGCAAGAAACTGTTTATAAAGTTCGTCTGTCCGCCAACCCCATGCCCCGCCCCCGCCAGCTGGCTCTCCCTGGCCCATATTTCCACGGGTTTCAGAACCATACCAGGCATCTGCTCCTTCTTTTGTATTGCCCCCGGTTTCAGGAGTATTTATCTCTAACCCCTTTTTCAGAGGATTTCCGGAATTCCGGAGAGGGGCTTTCCCCGTATTTGCATCACGCTTATGAAGTTCCGGGTTCCACCATTTATTTTTTTCAATTGCTGTGCTTATAGTTTGAGTTTTTTTTTTCTCCTCTATCTTCTGAAAGAGGTCATCCGGAATAGCCTTCCCGTCAATGGTGTGTTCCAGAATCCGCTTAATATCATCCCTTTCCCTGGGATCGCTAATCTGGTTTACATAAGAAATCATTGCACCACGCAGAATAACTTCGCGTATTTCGGGTGCGTTATGCGAAAGAATATGATCCTTCCAGCGGATTATATTGGAAATACCGAATAAATAGGGAAGAAGATTGGCAGAACCAATGACCCTTCTGTTTGCCAGATCCTTCAATTTGAGATGAAACGAAGCCATTTGCAGGATTAAAGGGCTATCGGGGAGATAAAATTTGAGGATATCAATAATTGTGATCTCATCTTCGAGGTCGGGAAAAATTACACTTGTAAAGCGGTTCCGGAAGGCTCTTGAAATTGTGGAAGTTGATTTTGTTTTCCGGAATGATTTTAGCGCAATAATTCTTGAAGCATTTTGCAGTTTCAGGGGAACCAGCTCTCCGCTCTCCGGTGGAAGAGTTATAGACCGCGCATCATCTGTCAGCATATTCAATTTTTCAACCAGTTCTGCACCAGCTGCCTCGAGACCAGTGATGAGTATTGTAGCACCATTCCGGATTCCCTTCGTCAACGGGCCATCCATCCATTCAACCTTTCCATCACTCATCGGCTTGAGAGACCCGAGAATATCGCTCGTATGTATTCCTTTACACAGATTGACATGCTCAATCGAATTACCGGTAACTCCTGAAAGAAGTGGACTGAGCAGTTTAGGATGGTGTTCATCTGCAAATTCAATCAGTAGATTTTCTCCCTGTGAAATCGCAGTGAGAGATTTTTCGAGAAATTCCCTCACTTTAAAAGTCAATGGAACACGTGAAAGAGCTTCCCGGGAATATTTTTCGTCCTTAACAGGAATTTTCTTTTCATTGCAAAATAGTGTTCCATCTTTTACAAGAAATTCCACATCCCTTGGCTCCGGAGTGGACTTGAGACTTAATTCACTTTTTATTATTTCAATAACTTCATCTCTATCTGTTTTTTTCCGGAAAGTCTCTACAAATGTATTCTGAAGTTCCCTGAAAAGTATGTCTTTATCAGAAGAATTAAATACAATTAGCCTTTCACATATTTTTTTTAATGTCCGGATATTGAAATGATATTTTTCCAGATCCCCTTTTCCGAGTTGTCCAATTTGAATTTTTTTTTCGGTTTCAAGTGTAATTTTAATACATGATCTGATGATAGCAGCATCCAGATCAGGATAAAGTTTTTTCAGAATAAAAAATATTTCATCCGGTGAATAAGGATCAATATAGACGACTGCATAGTTTTTTGTAATATCAAAAGGCAGCGATTTGCGACCCTCGAATCCTTCCGAAGGATTTTGTGTCGCTACAAAGTTAAAACCATTTCCGGCCGACTTTCTTGAACCGTCACCTTCAATCAGATCCAGATAATTCGATTCATAGACAGTCGCAAAACGTTTAATGACTTCTGGAGAACAGAGATTCATTTCATCCGCTACAAATGTAAAATTTCCTTCCAGTGCTGAAGTGAGAGGACCGTTGACCCACTCAAATCCGTGCCCGTCCATCGAAAGTCTGTAGGAACCGATAAGATCTTCGGGAAGCGTGTCTTCATTGAAACTGAACCTGAGAGTCGGGTGATTTCTCTTAGAATTAATATAATAGATGAGAGCATTCTTTCCAACCCCTGCATCCCCGATCAGAAGCAATGGATAACCCTCAAGCATAGGATAGAGAATATTCTGGAGATTCTTTATCACAGAATCCGTTTCGACCAGGTTAGAAGGAAAAACCAGATTTGAATTGCCCTGGTTATAAACCGGTATTTTTAAGCCAGCAATTTGTACAGAGTTCATGCTCCTAGCATTTTATACTTATGTGTATTAGCAACTAATTTTACTGACCCGATTTACCTATATTGAACGATAATTCAGACATACAAGGGGGCGAATCGGTCACAAGTCTATTACTAAAAAAGGGCTCCCGACCGCGCTTTCTGCTGCAATTCCTTCGGAATTTCCGCTCCAATCGCTTTCGCAGAACCTAATCGAAAGACTTTTGCCCTAGTTCAGTCCCCAGGACGTAAACAAAGGATTTCTAACAACAGGTGAAAGGTTCTTATATTGACTCTATGATTGCCTGCGAAATTGTGAAACGAAAGTAAAGAGGAACTGCAAATTGAACAAGGGATTTTCAGAAAAAATGGGCGGATTAGATACATCCCCAATCCGAAAAGCGTTCGAACTTGCGACAACTCTTAAGGATCCGATCAATCTTTCCATTGGACAACCTCATTTTCCATGCCCGCCAAATATTGTAGAGGCGCTGAACAAAGCTGCGAGAGACGGTAAAACGGCCTATACACTCTCAGGCGGAATCCCCGAGCTAAAAGACTCACTAATTGAAAAATATTCAGTAGTTAATAATATAAAATATGCGACGCCGCAGAAAATTCTCATCACTTCAGGAATAAGTTCTGCGCTTCTTCTCTTGTTTAATGCGCTCATAAACAAAGGAGACGAATGTCTTGTAATATCTCCTTATTTCCTGATGTATCCTTCGATGCTCAGATTTAACGGGGCAATTGTTCATACAATAAACGAAGATTTTTCGGAGAAGGATCTTGATCAATTTAAATCAAAAAAGCTGAAATTGATAATTTTTTCAAATCCTTCGAATCCTTCCGGATATGTTATGAAGAGAAAACAATTGGAAAATCTTGCAGAACTGGCTGAAAGAACGGATGCATATCTCATTTCAGATGAGATCTATGAGCTTTTCGATTATGATAAATCCTTTATTTCTGTTGGATCATTTTACGATAAAGCAATTACTTTAACAGGATTTTCGAAGACTTACAGTATGACAGGATTGAGGCTTGCGTCAATCCTTGCGAGCGAAGAAGTCATTAAAGCACTGACTACTCTGCAACAATATACAATTGTATGTGCACCAAGCACAACTCAATATGCAGGAATTGAAGCATTAAAAACGGATATGAGTTCTTATATCCAGGACTACAAAGAAAAACGGGATTTTGTTTACGAGTCACTGAAAGATTATTATCCGCTCAGAAAAAGCGAAGGTGCGTTTTATTTCTTCTTTAAAATTAAAGGAAATGACGAAGATTTCGTTAAACGTGCTGTAACCGAAAAAAAACTGATTCTTGTTCCTGGATTTATTTTTATTGATTCTCATGAATATATCAGATTAAGTTTTGCTTCTGAATGGGACAATCTAAGGAGAGGAATTTCTGCTTTGCGTGAACTTTCTTGAATCCTGATTTCATCTTTTATTTTTTTGGATTTTTTATTGGAGCATCCATCGGCAGTTTTTATTACACACTTTCCCTTCGAATTCTGAAATATTTTTATGGATCAGAAAGAAAAAAATATTCTTTTTACAAAAAATTATATATCCTGTTGACTAAGCCCAGTTCCTGCCCGGCCTGTGGACATCCTGTCAGCATCGCAACTCTTCTCCCGGTGGCGGGATTTTTCGTATCAGGTAAAAAATGCAAATACTGTGGGGATGCGATTTCTGTTAGGTATCCGCTGACCGAGTCTCTTTTTGGATTTCTTTTCATCTTGCTTTTCTTCCTGAGTTCTAATTTTCTTTTCAGTCTTTTTGCACTTTGCCTTTTCGGACATCTTCTCATTAGTATGCATACTGATTTTTATTTTTTTTCTGTCGATTATGAAAATTTACCTTTTATATTGATTTTTGGGATCATTTCTAATTTTTTATTGATCGGAACAGCTTTTGATAATACAGATTTCTTCGTATTATTTGGATTTTCTTTTTTTTATTTTACCATCTGGTTTTTTTATAAAAAAGGGATTGGATTGGGGGATGTTTTCTTTGCACCTGTTTTCGCTTTTATAGCGGGACATCCCTGGTG
>JAIOQL010000657.1 GCA_021413405.1 Leptospira sp. | reverse complement strand
CTTGCGTCTATGCCCACGCGAGGTTTATATTTTAATTCGAGTTTCATCCGGGTCGAAATTCAATACAGAAATATAGATCAAAATTGAGGAATAAAGAACAATTGAATACATCAGGCTGAGACTTTCGATATAACTTCCTGAAATCATCCTTGCAGTCAAAATTGGCAGAATGCCGCCTATCGTAAATAAAACTTTTGTATGTCGTGCAACCGGGGGTTTTACAATCCTGCTGATTCCATAAAACAACGGGAAAATGAGAACTACGAAGGAGTGGACCCAGCTGATTCCGCTCAAAATGACAGACAGAATAAAAAGCCCTGCGATGATCTGGTTCTGCTCAAGGCCTTTGCGCAAGCGATATCCCATAAATCCCAAAAGGGAAATTGAAAAGAGATAGAATAGCATTTTGACTGTCCGGGCGGAAAAATCATTTAAGGGCAGGCCATACATTGATTGGTTTAGCGGATCTGCAGATGATAAAAAATATTTTGCAAGGGTCGCAACAAGGCTCTGGTTGTTTTTCCATGCACGGAATTCCGGATTCTGCATGAAATTGTTTAACACGAGGTCATACCAGTTTCGCAACATAGCCAGATTGAATTCATGTCCTGCCAGTGACGGGATGAAAATCCAGAGAAGAAGAAATCCAAAAGTTAGTGCTGGTGTTACAAAATCCCGTTTCAGAAAAAAGAACAGAATGAAAATTGCCGGCGTCAGTTTAATTACAATCGCAAGAGACAGGATTGTTGCAGACAGGAATTTATTATCTGTTCTCAGCGCAAAGAGTGTGAGGAAAATCAAAAGAAACGAAACCTGGTTGTTGTTGATATGGTTTTCGAGAAATCTGTAACTCAGTAGCAGAGTGAAAAAAAGGATTAGAAAAAATTTTTCAGTTCTGATGATTTTTGAAATCAGGAAAATGGAAAGACAGAGAGACAGGAAATTCAGGAAATAGAAAATCGCAGAAGCTGTGTTGTAGGAAAAAAATGTCAGCGGGATGAGCAGAAATGCAAAGGTTGGCGGATAAATATATGTTCCTACGCTGTTTTTTAACTCTTCAAGCCGGATCAGATTTTCCAGTTTAAACGCATCTTCCAGTTTGATTGAATCGCGGAGTTTCCGGACGATTTCAACCTGGTAGATATCCTGCCCCAGCCTGAAAAGTTTTGAAGCGTTGAAATAATCCCGAAAATCAGATTTGTCATCAATTCTACTCACCCCCTGGAAAAAAAGGGCGATTAAAAGAATTGCACACAGGTAGGGGAATAATTTGTTTATTTTTTCTGGCATGCTTTTTAGGGGATTAAGTAGAAACATAAAACATATTGAAATAATTCCAACTTTTTTTAAATTTAAAACCAATGAAGTTTAGCAAAGATTATACAAACCCAATTCTGGAAAGGTTCAATTTTACCCTTGACCCGTCTCTAATTGCGAGATTTCCCGCAAAGAACAGGGATGAATCAAAATTGATGATCATCGAAAAAAAATCCGGAAAAATCACCATTGAGCCATATTTTCATTCAATTGAAAAATATCTCAAAAAAAACGATCTGCTGGTTTGCAACAATACAAAAGTAAGTAAACGCAGGGTCTATCTCAAAAACCCAAAGGGTAGAATATTCGAAACGGTATTTCTTGAAAAAATGGAAGAGAAAGGAGATGAAATCTGGAAATGTCTTTTGAAAAATCTAAGAAAAGTGAAAGAAAACGAAAAACTTTTTACTGAAACCTCCGGGATGGGATTTAATCTCGTTAAACGGGAAGAGAATTTTGCATTTTTGCAACCAGACCGGAAAATTTTGGAGGAGGATTTTGATTCATTCGGAAATATACCCATTCCTCCTTACCTGAAACGCAATGCAGATGCGTTAGACGAAATACGTTACCAGACAGTTTTCGGACAAAACCCCGGTTCTTCTGCTGCGCCTACTGCGGGATTACATTTTACAAAAGAATTGCTGCATAGACTGCGGGAAAAGGGGACAGATTCATGCTTCCTGGAATTGCAGGTCGGATATGGAACGTTTAGCCCGCTGTCAGGGAGAGAATTTTCTACGAAAAAATTGCACCTTGAAAAATATTATGTTCCGGTTGCTTCGGCAGAAAGGTTAAATACTCAAATAAAATTGCACCAACGTGTAATTTCTGTCGGAACAACGACACTTCGCACATTGGAATCCGTTTTTGATCCAGGCAAGATGTACTACAAGTCAGGTTCCGGAGAAACTGACATATTTATTTTACCGGGTGACAGTATCCAATCTGCGGATGGACTCATAACAAATTTTCATCTTCCGCAAAGCAGCCTTCTTCTTATTCACATATCTGAATTGCACGTTTTCAAAGCCCAGAAACTATTGTAATTTTGAGCATTTTACAGTGTTAAAACGGCAGGGGTTCGACTAATCATGTTAAAAAAACTATCCTATTCTGATATTACCATAGACCTGAAAGATTCCGATTTTGGGAAAAACGATCTGAAAGAGAAGGAAATTCACCCCGATTATTTTCTTTTTCAGGGAGAGGCGCTGAAACAAATCCGGTTTGCCCTTGATAACCCTGTTTTTTTTGAACATTTCATAATAACCGGTTCAGAAGGAATCGGGAAGCGAAGTGGTATCATTGAGCTCATAAAGAAAGAATACACAGCCAAAAATCATTTCACAAAATACTATTATTTCCGGAAAAACAACTCGGTCATTGAGGACCCGGATTATAAAGAAGGGTTGGTCGCACTTTTTGACCCTGATATAGAAACCACTCCAGTTGTTTATGATCCGTCTCCGAATACAATGGGACTTGTCGGGATCCCGACAGAAAAAAAATACCATCCGGGAAATCTGATTAAAGCAACCGGTGGATATCTGATACTGCCTCTTTTCAAACTTGTCAGTGAACCAAATGTATATGAAGTTTTGAAATCCTGCCTTTCAACCGGGAAAATCGATTTTATAAATCTGCCTGAACTCAACTTTTTCCAGGCCCTCGACAGAACTCTCCCGCAATTTCCGATTCATGTCCGGGTGATTCTGATCGGTGAAGATTATCTTTATGAACAGCTACTGAAAAAAGACAGTGATCTCCGCGAAACATTCAAAATGAAAATTGATCTCGAAACAGATGCCGAAATCAACAAAAAAAACCTGAACCGTTTCTCGCTTCTCATAGACAGCTGGGGAGTAGAGGATTATCCGAAAGCAACATTATCGGCAAAAAAGAAACTCTTGGAACATGCCAGTAAAATCAACGACAGTAAAACAAAGTTCTCTCTCAGGCTGACAGAAATAAAAGCAATTTATGAAGAATCCATGGCTCTTTCCAAAGCAAAGAAAGAAGTCACAAAACTGGAAATTGAAGCCGGGATTGCAAACATTGAAAAAAGAAATTCCCTGCTTAAACGCAGCTATTATGAAGATCTGAAAAATGGAGTCTATAATCTCGCACTGACAGGTAAACGGGTTGGAAGAATAAACGGTCTTTCGATCATGATGACATCAAACAATCCACACCATGAATACGGACAGGTGAATATTATTTCTGCCCGCGCAGTGATCGGGACTGGAAATTTCATAAACATCGAAAGAGAAGTTAATCTATCGGGTGATATTCATGACAAGGGTGTATTTGTGCTTCAATCCTATATCAAAGGATTTTTCTCACATCTGAATTCTTTCGGTCTCGACGCATCGATTATGTTTGAACAAAATCAGACCTTAGTTGATGGAGATTCCGCAAGTGCGGGTGAGCTGCTTGCAATTTTATCAGCACTTTCAGATTTCCCGATTTCTGCAGCCGTTGCTGTTACGGGATCAGTAACTCAATATGGAGACATAATTCCAGTCGGAATGATAAATCAGAAAATAGAGACATGGTACACTGTCAGCCAGATTTTGGGCAGTCCAAAAGAGGTCTATAGTGTATATATTCCTGCAGGCAATTCAAGGGATTTGATCCTTTCAGATGATGTTCGTGAAGCGGTCAAAAAAAATCAGTTCAAGATATTTACTTTTTCACATATCAACGAACTGGTTCCGGAATTAATTCATGTTCCGATCGGAAAAATTGAGAAAGACGGAAAATATACAAAAGAAAGCTTGCTCCGCGCAATAGAAGACAGGGTTGACCGCAAAAAAGAAATTGACAAAGAGTAATTTCGGACGATAATTTTAATGGATTCCGGCGTTTGATATATTACGTCTATTCAGAGCAGAAACGTGTCCGTTTGTACGCAAAAAAGTCATATAAAATATAGAAAGTTCCTAAATGTTTCACAAAGTCATTAATCCCAAGATCTCAATACTAATATCGGCTCTGTCCGGCATTGGTTTTGTTGCATTAATTGCTATTGCGCCTGTCCGCAGATCAATTTCACATAAGAATTCAATTGAGAATTCGAAAAATGAAACTGTAGAATCCGAATTTTCTATGATTTCCGGTAAAAGTAACAATGGTTCTTCGTCCGTAGCTGTAGGGGGAAATTCATCAGCATCTGAAAATTCTGCAGGAACAACGGATAAATCAAATTATTTTGTTATAAACCCTGCCTCTGAATTATTTCTCAAACAAAACGAATTAGAAACAAATCAGACCGGAATTTCAGCATTAGATTCGGCAAAAATAGATCAGGTCCAGAAATTTGGAATATTGCAGAATTTTGTTCCAGTGCAGGGAGAAACTGTAAGTTTCTATAAAAATGGAAATATGACAGTGAATTCGATTGTAGGATCCGGAATGGCTTTTGTGGATGTTGATAAACGACTATCCGCGCGGGATCAGAAAAATACCGGGTTATATGAAAATCAATCCCAGTTGAAGAATTTTGAAATGTCCTATTCGCTATCCCGCGGACTTTCCGCTATTGTCAAATCGTCAACGATGGATTTCTATGATGACCGTTCAAAGGATAAAACTCTTGCATTGGCCGGGTTAAATATTTCAGGCGGGAATATTTTTTCAACGAGGGTTTTGGCCGGAGAAACCAATTTAGGATCCCAGAATAATTCGGGTTTTATTGGCGGGTTACCGGCCAATTTTTATCCCACTTCACGATCTGAATTTAGAGATAAGGATGATAACAGCAAGGTTATGGAATGGCAGGCAAGCATTACTCCTGCAAAGTTTGTTAGTTTTCAGACTGCTCTATTCAACACGCGGAGAGGTGGAGAATCTGATTTAATGGCTCCCGATGGCGGACGGGTATCTATGTTTGTGGGATTGAAATATCTGGCACTGAATATTAAATATAATTACATTAATGATGAAAAGCTCAAGAATCCGAATAGAATTTTTGATCCGAAATCAGACACCGCTGCAGTTGGATTGACCCTGTTTCTCGATAAAAATAAGAATTACTCACTCTATGTCGGAAATAATTTTAATAATGTTCTCGGTGCCCAAACAAATCCGGGCGCAGCGGTTCCTCAAGGCGGGGTAACTTTTGCAAACTATGGACAAGTGATAAGTGCATTGAACAGTGCACTCAATCCGGTCTACAACGGATTTACTCAAAATAATAGTCCAAATTTGTCCTCATTTTCTGCGAGCTTCCGGGGAAAAGCTTCATCATCTTCGAATACAACGTTTTTCTTCAATTTCAAAAACCAGTTGACAAAGAGTACAATTTATTCCAATTTTGGACCATACCAGTTTCCACTTGTTTCGCAGGTAAATTTCGATTATGCGACTGCTCTTGGGCTTGAATTGGCATTCTGATAAAGAGGGATTATGACCAGGAAAGATTTATTAAAGAGCGCTTCCATTCTTGCGGCAGTAAGTTTAGCAGGGAAAATTTCTGCTGACGAGGATCACTCCCATCACAAAACTACCGGGAAAACATTTGAGCAGCTTGCCCATTGCGCTGCTTTATGCGTCGAAAATGGTAGTGCCTGTCTCAGGCATTGCATCGATATCCTTGCTTCGGGAGACAAATCAATTGCCAATTGTGCAAAATCTGTTCAGGATCTCATCCCGGTTTGTAATACTCTAATGGCTCTCGCCTCTACCGGCTCACCTTTTCTGAAAAAGTATGCAGCCGTTTGCATCGAAGTATGCAAGGCTTGCGAGGAAGAATGTAATAAACACGCGAAGAAACATTCTGTGTGCAAAGAATGTGCAGATTCCTGTAAAGAATGCATTGTTCAGCTTAAGAAAATAGCCTAGAAATTTCATTACAATCCCGGATTCCCGGAGCTTTTTACGTTGTAGAAACAGTTACGCAATGTCTTTTTGAGAGATGGTCGGGAATTTTGTCCTGTAGACTTATTTGTTACTGGGGATGGCTTTGCGATGGTGTCCAGAATCATGCATTACTCCAGAATCATCCTCTATTCCTGAAAATGACATAATAGAAAAATCTATGTGCCTTCTTAGACTCCGCGGTAAATTCCCTCCCCGGTTCATTCACGCGGAGCAGCGAAGAATTTTCTTTTGCATTCCTATGAAATTGATTGTCATTCTAACGGGAGTAGCACAACCTAATTAAATAATATACTAATAGACTTGTTGTGAAATAAAAAAATGTGACGGGATTTTTGGATGGAAGCGCACGGAAAATGTCTGCCACAAGCGAACCCCAGTGTCAAGGGGGATTTCGCACCGGGTCTAGTTGAACAATGAACAGGAAGGAACCATGGCCTTTGATATAGAAATGATTAGATCTCTTTACGGGAAACTGGCAGAGAGAGTAGAAGCTGCCCGAAAAGTCGTCGGAAGACCGTTGACTCTTACAGAAAAAATTCTTTATTCTCATCTATGGGACGGAAAAGCGGCTAACGCATTTGAACGGGGAAAATCATACGTTGACTTTGCACCTGATAGGGTTGCTATGCAGGATGCGACTGCCCAAATGGCTCTTCTGCAATTCATGCAGGCAGGCAGGAAAAGAGTGGCAGTTCCTTCGACGGTTCATTGCGATCATCTGATTGAAGCAAAAGTCGGTTCTGATGCAGATCTGGCAATCGCAAATGAAAAAAACCGCGAGGTGTATGATTTCTTAAAATCAGTTTCTAACAAATATGGTATCGGGTTCTGGAAACCTGGAGCAGGAATCATTCACCAGGTCGTTCTCGAAAACTATGCATTCCCTGGCGGAATGATGATCGGAACTGATTCACACACTGTGAATGCCGGCGGACTTGGAATGATTGCAATTGGAGTTGGTGGAGCAGACGCATGTGATGTTATGAGTGGTCTTGCCTGGGAATTAAAATTTCCAAAACTCATCGGAGTGAAACTCACCGGAAAATTAAGTGGCTGGGCATCTCCAAAAGATGTAATCTTAAAAGTTGCCGGGATTCTGACCGTAAAAGGCGGGACAGGGGCAGTTGTTGAATATTTCGGTGAAGGGGCAATCTCTATGTCCTGCACGGGAAAGGGAACGATTGCAAACATGGGTGCTGAGATTGGCGCAACCACTTCTACATTCGGGTATGATGATTCCATGTCAAGGTATCTGAAATCAACTGGTCGTGCTGATGTGGCTTTGCTGGCTGATGGAGTTAAACAACATTTAACAGCAGATCCTGAAGTCTATGCAGATCCCGCAAAATATTTTGACCAGCTAATTGAAATCAATCTTTCAGAACTGGAACCACATCTGAACGGGCCTTTCACACCAGATCTGGCTACACCGATCTCCAAGATGAAAGAAGCAGCCATCGCTAACGGGTGGCCAACAAAAATTGAGGTTGGTCTGATCGGATCCTGTACAAATTCTTCTTATGAGGATATTTCGCGTTCCGTTTCTCTGGCGAAGCAAGCTGCAGATAAGCATATAAAACCAAAATCTGAATTCACTATTACACCGGGTTCTGAACAGGTACGTTATACGATAGAGCGCGATGGATTTATTGATATCTTTCATAGTATCGGGGCAAAAGTTTTTGCGAATGCCTGTGGTCCGTGCATCGGTCAATGGGCAAGAGCAGGTTCCGAGAAGGGAGAAAAGAATACAATTGTACATTCATTCAACCGGAATTTTGCAAAACGTGCCGATGGGAATCCGAATACATATGCATTTGTCGGATCTCCAGAACTGGTCACTGCTCTCGCAATTGCAGGAGATTTAACTTTCAATCCTCTTACTGACTTTCTGGTAAATGAAAAGGGGGAAAAAGTAAAATTGGATGCACCAAACGGAGTTGAACTTCCTCCAAAAGGGTTTGATGTAAAAGACGCCGGCTACCAGGAACCTGTTGCAGATGGCACAGGAGTCCAGGTCGCAGTGAGTCCGACCTCCGACCGTCTGCAATTGCTGGATAGTTTTCCTCTTTGGGAGGGAAAAGATCTTAAGGGCCTGAAACTTCTTATTAAAGCGAAAGGTAAATGTACAACGGATCACATTTCCATGGCTGGACCGTGGCTGAAATACCGCGGCCATTTGGATAATATATCCAATAATATGCTCATAGGCGCCGTAAATTTCTTCGGTGAAAAAACAGATTCAGTGAAAAATCAGCTAACCGGTGAATATGGTCCCGTTCCAAAAGTCCAAAGAGATTATAAATCAAAAGGGATCGGAACAATTGTAGTCGGTGATGAGAATTACGGAGAAGGATCTTCCCGTGAACATGCTGCAATGGAGCCGAGATTTCTCGGAGTCCGGGCAATTCTTGTTAAATCCTTTGCGCGAATTCATGAAACAAATCTGAAGAAGCAGGGGATGCTTGCATTGACATTTGCGAATAAGGATGATTATAATAAAATCCTGGAAGATGACTCCATCGATATTGTTGGGTTAACATCCTTCAGGGAAGGAACGCCTCTTTCAATTGTTCTGAATCACAAAGATGGTTCAAAGGACGAGATTAAAGCGAATCATACCTACAATGCA
>JAIOQL010000650.1 GCA_021413405.1 Leptospira sp. | reverse complement strand
TCCCTGCGTTAGCCGCCGATGTTTTGTGGTAATCAAAACCAATCAACAGGTAGGAACAGAGACCAACACCTTCCCATCCCAAAAACATTACAACAAGGTTGTCCCCCAATACGAGGTTTAGCATTGAGAAAATGAAAAGATTCAGATAGGCAAAGAACCGGTTGAAGCCCTCATCTCCGTGCATATATCCTATACTGTAGATGTGAATGAGCGATCCAATACCTGTAATAATCAGCGTCATATAAAGAGAAAGCTGGTCTACCTGGTATCCGAAATCTACTTTGAAATTTCCGGCTTCAATCCAGTTAAAAAGTGTGAAGAGATGCGGCGTGGATCTCTCCAGTGGTTTAAACTCGATAAAGGCTCCAAGAGTTATAAAAAATGGAATCAGAACCGCAAGGGTTCCTGTGACAGAAGCGATTCTATTCGGAATTTTCTTATAAAGAATTCCGTTAATCAAAAACCCTATGAGAGGCAGGATAATTACAAAATGAAACTGGTTCAGCATTCTATTACCATTTTAATAAATTAATTTCATCTACGTTTGAAGTTTTTATCTGACGGTGGATCGCAATTACGATTGCGAGACCGACTCCAGCTTCCGCTGCTGCAATAGCCATTACAAAGAAAACTATGACTTCCCCACCAACATTGGATAGCGATTTCGAGAAAGTGATGAATACCAGGTTTACGGAATTCAGCATCAGCTCTACAGCCATAAAAATCACAACGGCATTTCTGCGAATCAGAACACCGGCGACGCCTATGGAAAAAAGAATCCCTGCAAGAGAAAGGAAATAATTTAATGGAATTCCGGATACAGTGTTCACTTCTTATCTCCAATATTCTTTTTTGCTAGGATAACGGCTCCCAGAACTGCCGCAAGCAAAAGTACTGATATTAATTCAAATGGCAAAAGATAATCCAGAAATGTTGACGCTCCAACAACTGCAGTGTTCCCGGACACAGAAATTCCGTTTACACCTCCCAACGGATACGAATAATCCTGGGTAACAGCAGATGAACCCTGAACGGGATGGTTGTAGCCTGACATAGGCATAGTATTGTTTGGTTTTCCGGAAAAAAAAGAATGAATTAACAATGCTCCAAACAGGCAGACAAACATAATGAGAACTACTTTTTTAAGTGGCCTTTTCCATATTTCAAGGTTTGATTCTTCGCGAAGAGAGAGAAGCATAAGCACAAAAACAACCAGCACCATGATCGCACCCGCATATACCAGAACCTGCATTGTTGCTATGAAAATTGCATTCATTATCGCATAAATACCCGCAAGAGAGAAAAATGAAAGAACCAGTGAAACAGCAGAAGTCACAGGATTCTTGTGCAATACGACGCTCAGAGCGGAAACGATTGTCAGCCCGGCAAAAATAGTAAAAAGAACATTAGTCGGATTATTGAGTTCGAGCATTTAGTTAAACAGACCCTTCCAATATTTTCCCCAATAAACTACGTAAGTTGAACCCAATACTATATTAAAAAGACACCAGGGAACCATCTTTTTCCAGCCTAAATTCATCAGCTGATCATAACGGAATCGTGGTATTGTCCAACGAACCCACATAAACAGAAACGCAAAAAATAATACTTTTGCCAGGAAAAAACCCAGTCCCAGAAAGGCAGCATACTCATTTCCTTCCAGAATCCCGAAAGGCACATTGTATCCGCCCAGGAATAGAATCGAAACTATGCAACTCATCGTAATCAGATTCATATATTCTGCCACAAAGAAAAGCGCAAATTTGAATGCTCCATATTCCGTATGAAATCCTACAACGAGTTCCGATTCAGCTTCAGCCAGATCAAACGGCAACCGGTTTGTTTCGGCAAACATAGCTACGGAAAAAACCAGGAATGAAATGAATCCCGGAAGAGTAAATATAAACCAGAGACCCTTCTGTGCATCGTTGATTTCACTTAGTTTGAGCGAACCGGAAAGTAAAATAATTGTAACTACAGAGAGACCAAGAGGAAGTTCATAACTGATCATCTGGGCGGTTGATCTGATTGCACCAAGGAGTGAATATTTATTGTTACTGCTCCATCCCGCGAGAATAATTCCATAAACGGCTAGAGAAGAAATTGCAAACATAAAAAGAATCCCTGTGTTTGGATTCGCAATCTGGAGATCCAGCATTTTAAAGCCTACAAGATCTGCGACTGGTCCGGGCAGCGGAATTGTTCCACCTAATGGAACAACCGCCCAGGCAACAACGGCGCAAGTAATTGAAATTGCCGGAGCAATGAGATACATTAGCTTGTTCACATGCAGAGGAAAAATTTCTTCCTTTGTCAGGAATTTAATTCCATCCGCCAATGGCTGGAGCAATCCAAACGGACCGGCACGATTTGGTCCCTTTCTATCCTGGATGAATCCGGCAACCCTTCTTTCAGCAAGTGTGTAGTAGGCGCAACCGGTAATGATGATAAAAAAGAATAGCCCGCTTTTCAGGGCCCAAACTAAAACTAAATTCCAATCCATAACTGTCTCTACGCCCCGGCCATCGCAGGTTCTTTTTTCTTTTCAGGCTGCAACCGTGCTTCAAAATCAGATCTGAATTTTTCAATCGCAGGTCTGACTGCTCCGACACATGCATCTGCCAAAGGACAAATAGTTGTTCCGCCTTCCATATTCAGACTGAGGGATAAAATCAGATCCAGATCCTTTTTTGTTCCATGCCCATCTTTTATTTTATGCAAAAGATTTGCGACCCAATGAGTTCCTTCTCTGCAGGGAGTGCATTGACCGCATGACTCGTGCGAGTAGAATTCCGCCAGCCGGAAAGTAGATTCTACAATATCTGATTCTTCCGAAAGCACAATCACCGCACCGCTTCCCAGCATTGTTTTGTGTTCCGCCATAGATTCAAAATCCATATTAGCTGTCCGGCATTCCTTCTCTGTTAAAATCGGAACGGATGAACCACCGGGAATAATTCCTTTTAATTTTTTTCCGTCTTTTATTCCGCCACATAGATCATTGATAAGAGTCATTAACGGAGTACCGAGTTCAATTTCATAGACTCCCGGTTTATTCACATGTCCGCACACACTGAAAAGTCTCGTTCCCGCTGACTTCGGAGTTCCCATTTTGGAATACCAGGCAGCCCCGTTCATTATGATTTGCGGAACTGCTGAAAAAGTTTCCACATTGTTCACGACAGTCGGACAGCCATACAAACCGGAAACTGCCGGAAAAGGAGGCTTCAATCTTGGATGACCCCTTCTGCCTTCCAGAGAATTAATGAGCGCTGTTTCTTCACCACAGATGTAGGCACCTGCACCGGCATAAAGACCGAGTTCAAAATCAAATCCGCTACCCAGGATATTTTTTCCGAGTAGCCCGGAAGCGTAGGCTTCATCGATTGCTTTCTGAACAATATTATAGCTTTTATAGTATTCACCGCGGATATAAATAAATCCCTGGTGTGAATCAATAGCCTTTGCAGCAATGATCATTCCCTCAATCATCATATGTGGAAGTTTTTCCAGAAGCACCCGGTCTTTAAATGTTCCAGGCTCTCCCTCATCTGCATTGCATAAAAGATATTTCGGTTTATCTATATTCTTAGGTATGAAAGACCATTTCAGTCCGGTAGGAAATCCTGCCCCGCCTCTTCCCCGAAGTCCGGAACTCTTGACTTCGTTTACAATGTCATCCGGCTTCATTGTGAGTGCTTTTTTCAGACCTTCGTAGCCACCTACAGATTTGTAATGTGATAGTGTTTTCGATTCAGGATGATCGGCATATTTTGTAAGGATTTTCAATTCTCCCATTTATTACTCCAATGATTCCAGGATCTTATCTATTTTCTCAGCAGTTAAATGTTCATGATAATTTTCATTGATCTGCATCATCGGACCGTACCCGCATGCACCGAGACACTGCACTTCATCCACTGTGAATTTCTTATCTTTTGTAGTTTGGCCTTTTTC
>JAIOQL010000084.1 GCA_021413405.1 Leptospira sp. | reverse complement strand
TATCTCAAAACCGGAAACGTTTTCATTCTGAAGCAACTGATGATCCTAAATGAACTTAGATTCACCGTCATATTCCAAATGACAATCCAGACGGTACTGTCACTTCATCTGCTTCGCACAAAAACGCCCGATTCGTGGGGTTAAAACTCAGTATTTCCTGTGAACCAAACCCTTGAAAAATTTTTTCGGGTTTATCGTTTTCCCGTTCTTGATAATTTCAAAGTGAAGATGAGGACCGAAACAGTATCCGGTGCACCCTGATTGAGAAATCAGTTTTCCACCTGTGACATATTCCCCTTGCCTGACATACAATTTTGAATTGTGGCCATAAAGAGTTTTCATTTCATCAGAATGCTCAAGAACGATTGCATTTCCATATCCACCCATCCAGCCACTATAAATGACACGGCCGCTTTTCGCAGCTTTTACCGGTTCATAAACTGCACGGAGATCCAGAGCATCGTGGAACTGGTAACGCGGATAATGTCTCCAGCCAAATCCGGAGGTGATAATTTTTGAAGAAGTAGGCAGAAACCACATCGGGT
Source organism: Leptospira sp. (assembly GCA_021413405.1). Taxonomy (GTDB): domain Bacteria; phylum Spirochaetota; class Leptospiria; order Leptospirales; family Leptospiraceae; genus JAIOQL01. Next base: position 4,004 of record JAIOQL010000084.1, on the reverse strand, counting down.
TTTCAGGAATTACTGCTCCTGGTAAAAAAAGTTTCTGACCAACGGAAAAAAAATCAGAGTCTTTCAGTTTGTTCTCTTCTATGACATCATCGATGGTTACTTTATAGTAGTTTGCTACTTTTGCAAGGCTATCGCCTTTTTTAAATTTATACAACAATCCCTGTTTGTTCGGGATACTCAGTATCTGGCCGTTACGGAGCCTGTCTTCGGTTTTGATATTTGAAGATCCTGCGATGGACTCCATCGATACCTTAAAACGTGTAGCGATTTCGGATAACGTTTCGTTTTGTTTCACTTTATAGTGAATCACTTTCAGTTTTTTCTTTGTGTCTTTGCCGGTTTTAATTTCTTCTGCGCGAATAATCGCAAGCCTTTGGTCTTCCGTCTGTTTCAGGAATTTTTCATCTGCATTTTTCGCCTGTTTATCTTTCTCATCATCTTCATTGATATCCTTTATCCCTGCAGGATCAATATAGGCAGAGGAGGAATCCAGACCGATTCCTAGAAACCCGGTAAGAAGTATAGTTGTTAGGAGTAAAGGAATTATCTTGAACCTGGTTCTTTTAAGATCGATGCTTCCATGATACAGTTTTTTACCTGTGTTCAGGGAATAATGCAGATTTCCCTTTCCCAGATATATCAATGTGAAATTCTCAGACCGGAGCAATTCCCGGCCATATAAAAGTTTTCTCGGTTTTTGAAAAATCATAGAGCGCTTACTAAAAGTATCGGAAACTCGGAATTAATCCCGTAATTATTCGTCCCGTTTACCCAGTTCGAGAGGTCGTGCTCCACCAAAAGATTCCTCCACGATTTTGCGGACATCTTTTTTCTGGCCACCTGTAATTGTAATATGACCTTTCGCTACGACTCCCTTTGCCAGATGGAGTGATGGTGCTGTTATGTCTCCCAGCATTCTGCCGGTTTCTTCGAGACGAACTTCTGCTTCTGCTTTAATATTGCCGATCATTGTTCCGGAAACGATCACATCTTTTGCTGCAATGTTTGTTTTTACCTTACCTGTCTCACCAATCATCAGTGCATCGTCGGTTTTGATCTCACCTTCGAATTTGCCGTCGATTTTTAATGAACCCGCGATATAAAATTTGCCCTCAAAGATAGAACCGGGGCCGATTGTACTGTTTACTCCGTCTCTTCCTATTGCCATTGTAAAATTACTCCGTATTTCCTAATACGCCAAATGAAGCCCTACTGACAAGAAAATTATTCTATTTTGTCATCACCCTGAAACAGGTTTCTATACTTTTTCTTGCGGACTTTCCCCTGGACAGATCGGGTTGAGCCCGGATTTGCCGATGATTCAACAGGTTCCACAGTAAAACCCCTGTGGTCCTGACAAATTTCTTCCGGAACTGTACCTTTTATAAAATATTCGTCGTAGACTTTACCGCATTGAGGACCGGGAAGTTTTCCCGAAATGCTGCAGACCCTCCGCGAGACCACATCGATTTCACCAAAGTTAAATTTCTTTACACTTTCACTTCGCAGAGCATTCTGCATAAACCTGCCCCAGATCGGAGCGGCAACTACCCCTCCCGACATCCCCTTTCCCAGGGAAATTGTGCCTGTGTCATAACCAAGCCACACAGAACTCACCAGTTCGGCTGTGTATCCAACAAACCAGGCATCGCGAAAATTATTCGTTGTACCGGTTTTGCCCGCAACAGGCCTGCTGAGTCCATAGGCAAGGGCACTTTTTCCGGTTCCTTTTTTTATTACGTCTTCCATCATCGAAGTAATTATGAAACTCGCTTCCGGGGAAATGACCTGTTTTCTTTCTTTGGTCGAATGCTCCGGCCGGAAATCTTTAACAACCTTCCCTTCGTCATCAGTGATATAAAGAACACTCACAGGAAAAACTTCCCTTCCCTTAGAAGCGAATGCGGCATAAGCCCTGGTCAGTTCATAGGGAGTCACCTCAAAGGCGCCTAACGCAACAGAATAGTTATATGGAATATCCCGTCCCTCGAGCTGCAACATGGACTTGAGTGTGGGCATGATTTTTGAAAGACCAACATGCTCTACCACGCGAACCGCAACAGAATTTTTTGAATTTTCCAGGGCCTGGCGAAGACGGATGAATCCGGAATATTCTTCGCTGTAATTTTCCGGTGTCCACTCGTCCCCATCTTCCATCAGGTATTGAACCGGGGAATCCAGGAAAAGTGTTGATGCCGTTACATTTTTTTTTGGATCAGGATTCTTTGCATAATAATCGATTGTGGCGCTATAAACAAGAGGTTTAAATGCAGAACCGGGCTGACGGTTTGCCTGGAAAGGACGTATCTGCTGATTGTCTGACCGGAAACCGGATCCTCCGACGATTGCAGTAATGTATCCTGTTTCGGGACGCATGCTCACGATCCCGCCCTCGACAGGAAGCAGATGATCCTGTGTGTCCTGTTTGGAGAAGTTTTCTTCCATAACTTCGGCAACGTTTTCAGATCCCGTCAGAAGATTGAGTGCTGACAAATTATCACGCATTTCTTCCTGGTATGTGTTCCTGAATGTTCTCTCAACCCTGGAGATTTTATATTTGAAATCAGCAATATCATGAAAAAGAGAAATCATTTCGAAAGCACTTCCATATTCTTTATCAAAAATATCAAGGTTGCGGAAAGATCGCTGGTTGGATGCTTCTGTCTGGTGCTGTAGACCTGCATAAAGCGCTTTCTCTGCTTCTTCCTGGTGCCGGATATTCAGTGTGGAATATATTTTCAGTCCACCGCTATAGAGCCTGTTCACATTGAAATATTTGCTAAGATTTTTGCGCACATATTCGGTAAAATACGGAAATCGGTTCAGCCGGTCAGAAAAAGCGGAATCGTTTGGCGACCTGTTTAACGTAGCATAATATTCTGAAAATTTTGAATATTCCTCTTCTGCCTGGGCAACATCCATTCTGCCGGTCTCTATGAGTTTCATAAAAACTACGCGGACCTTATTGTTTGATACGATTGGATTCACAAGCGGAGAAAATTCCTTTGGACGGGTTGTGAGACTTGCGAGAAGAGCCGCTTCTCCCCATGAGAGAGAATTCAGATCTTTGCGGAAATAGAACCTTGCAGCAGCCCCTGCACCGAGAGTCCCATGTCCAAGGGGGATCTCGTTCATATACATTTCCATGATTGAATCTTTGTCGTAGCTCATTTCGAGGAGTATTGCGAGCCATGCTTCGCGGGCTTTCCGCAGGAAAGACCGCTCCGTAGAAAGAAATTTTAACCGTGCAACCTGTTGGGTAATCGTTGACGCGCCTTCTTTGATCTTACCGGCAATTATATTCACAGCGAATGCACGAAAAATTCCCCGAAGATCAACACCAAAGTGTGAATAAAAATTATTGTCTTCTGTAGAGAGAAAGCACTGGATCAGTTTATTGTGCTTTTCGGCGCCTTCCACTTTGAGACTGCCGATGGGTACAACGACTCTTGAAAATTTATAGAATTCCGCGATTGGTTCGTATTCATTTTTTGTATTCAGGCCTAGAAGGATCGACGGACGTTCATACTGATTTGCGGAAGGAACCCGGTAAAAATCAGTAACGGAAGCTATGATCAAAAAAACATTGAGCCCGGCAAGCGCCATTGCGAGAAGTGAAAGTTTCAAAAAAACATGTTCGCCCTGGAGGAAAGGGGAAATGAGGTCGCGAAACTTAATCACGACCAGGCGGCTGAAAAGATCGGGAGATTCGTTTTGCTTCATTTAAAGTGGTGCAAACTCTTTCATGCTGGATATATCCTGAAACCGGAGGCCTGTGTCAAGATTGTATCCGCTGTAGTCTTTAGCAAAAGTTTCTCTTTTTATTTTTCCATCCAGATATTCTCCGGCCATTGTTAGGATATCCTTTGCTGTCACTGCAGCACTGTTCACCAGAGTCATAAAAGAATCTTTTCTTTTTTTTGATTTATCGGCAGGATAATACCATTCTCTTCCTTCGTCGTTCATGACCCTCTGGTCAATGTCCTCGACCAAGGGTAGCATAA
>JAIOQL010000083.1 GCA_021413405.1 Leptospira sp. | reverse complement strand
AAAAAATATTTACAAAGAAACTTGTCCCCCCAATTTTACCAAATGATTAAAATATCGCAGGCTGTTTTTACATTCCTATTTCTTCTAAATTGCTCAACCCACTATATACGAACACCTAAAGCAACCACGATGGATCCTGCGATTGCAGAAAAAATGAAGAAATCAAAAATCGCTCTCGTAGGCTTCTACCCTTATCGAACCTTCATATCGAATGTAAGTGGAAGGACAACAACTTTCACAGCAGTTCTTGACTTTGCAAATTCCACAGCAAAATTTTTCCCCTTCGGGAAACCGCTGGCAGAGATTAAAGAGGAAGGATTGGATGGAACCGTCCCCGAGCGCAAAGTCCAGGAATTTTTAAAAGACTATCTCACCACTGTAAAAAAATCAGGAATTGAAGAAATCGTCAAGATGATCGACTTTAAAAAAATTGATGAAAAAACAACAAAAGTATCTCTTAAGAAAAGAGACGTAGATTATTATGTTATCGGCATTCATGGCCCCCCATTCGCAAAAGGGGCAGACCTTGCCGATACAGGAAAATCCTTACTAACAGTTTTTCCTTTCATGCTAACTCTGGGAACAGTGCCTCTCTGGGGAAGCAGGCATATCGAATCGGAATTCTGGGTCTATGACAACAAATTGAATCTGGTTAAAAAATTCGAATATAAAAATTCCTATACACGACTAATCGCATGGTGGGGAAATTCCGAAGAGGGTGGCTTTACTGGCGAAACGGATATATTCAGGCCTAATCTTTATAAACCGGACGTGATCGATTTCAGTCAGGATATAGCAGAGATCATCGGTTCTGCAAAGTAAATCGCCTTCAACTGTGATACTTCTTCTTGTCTTCTATCAGGGACGCGACAACGGCCGGATCCGATAGGGTTGAAATATCGCCTAACGTATCAAATTCAGAAGCAGCGATCTTACGCAAAATTCTTCGCATTATCTTTCCGGATCTCGTCTTAGGAAGTCCCGGTGCCCAGTGAATGATATCGGGTCTTGCAATCTTACCGATAATTTTTTCTACAAGAACTATCAGACCGGCCTTCAGTTCATCGTTTGCATGCATGCCATTCTTCACAGTGACAAATGCATAAATCCCCTGGCCTTTTATATCATGCGGAAATCCAACGACAGCGGCTTCCGCAATAGATTTATGTTCGACTAATGCACTTTCAATTTCGGCGGTACCTATCCTGTGTCCGGAAACGTTTAGAACATCATCAACACGCCCCGTAATCCAGAAATAACCGTCCTTATCCCGCCTGGCACCGTCCCCCGTAAAATAGTAACCCTTGAACTGGGAAAAATAAGTTTGATAGAAACGATCCGCATCTCCGTAAACTCCCCTCATCATAGAAGGCCAGGGAAATTCAATGCAAAGGTTTCCTGAAATTTCCCCTTTCTGTGTTATCTTTTTTCCTTCGTTATCGACGAGTATGGGTTGTATCCCAAAAAAAGGCAAAGTTGCTGATCCCGGCTTCGCCGGATATGCGCCAGGCAAGGGAGAAATCATGATGGAACCTGTCTCAGTCTGCCACCATGTATCGACAACCGGGCATTTTCCTTTTCCTATATTCTTGCTATACCATTCCCAGGCTTCCGGGTTAATTGGTTCTCCGACAGATCCGAGAAGACGGAGAGATTTGAGACTTCGCTTTTCAAACATTTACTTTGTATTTATCAATTATATCCCAGAATCTCCCCGGATCCGGATATGTCGGAACTCCTTCAAACATTATGGAAGTCGCACCGTTGGAAAGCGGACCGTATAAAACATAGCTATGACCTGTGACCCAGCCCACATCTGCTGTACACATGAAAGTATCTTCGGGTTTATGATCAAAAACATAATGGAAGGATAAATTGACCCCTAACAGATATCCAGCCGTTGTATGCATGACTCCTTTCGGTTTCCCGGTTGAACCGGAAGTATATAAAATGAAGAGAGGATCTTCTGCATCCGATTTGTAAGGTTCACACTCCGAAGAAATTTCGTGATCCTTCATTAGAAAATGAAACCAGTGATCCCGGCCTTCTACCCATTCCAGATTTGATTCAATACCTGTCCGCCGGACAACAATGACTGTTGAGATCTTGGAAGTTGATTTTGCAAGTGCTTCATCAACATTCTTTTTCATTTCAATTACTTTTCCACCCCGGAATCCGCCGTCTGACGTGATAATGAGAATTGGTTTGCAATCTTCAATCCGGCCAATGAGTGCCTCTGGCGAAAACCCTCCGAACACAATTGAATGGATCGCGCCAATTCTTGTGCAAGCAAGAGCGCTTATCGCAAGTTCCGGGATCATCGGAAGATAGATCATAACGACATCGCCTTTTTTAACACCCTGTTTTTTCAGTACATTTGCAAACCGGCAAACTTCCCTATGCAGCATCTGGTAAGTGTAGGTTTTGGATTCTTCCGGATTGTCCCCTTCCCAGATGATAGCTGCTTTATTTTTAAGATCAGAATCCAGATGACGATCGAGGCAATTGTAGGAAACATTGATCTTTCCGCCCTCGAACCATTTTGCCCTACCGCGGGCGAAGTCATGCGAAAGCACTTTGTTCCATTTTTTGAACCATGTCAGACGTTCTGCCTGCTTTCCCCAGAATTTTTCCGGAGAGGTAACCGATTCTTTATAAAGCTTTTTGTATGATGCTGAATTCAGATTTGATTTTTTTTGAAATTCGAGGGTAGGTTTATAGATTTTCTCTTTTGCCATAATAAACAGAATTAGAATGAAATTATAGTGGTGTCAGGACCGAGAGTCGCCCTAAAAACAACGGTATTTCTATTTGCCGGTGTAGTAGATTATATCAGCGAATTTTTTATCGTCTTTTGTTTTGTTTTTTGCAGGCAACATAGAAATAGTCAGAACGTTTATTCCAATTTTTCTCAGGCGGTGAGTCACCCCCATCCCTTCGTCACTGTGATACCGGCCGTTGATATGTACAATTTTAGAGTTCCCGGAGAATACTTCCTTTGCGATTGCGTCCATCATCCCGGCGTCCCAAAGATGTTGGGCGAGAATTGTATTATAGCTAAAATCTTTTCCCATGTGATCACCGAGCGCCAATTTTAATTTCGCGTCATATTCTTTTTGAATATATGGTTTTATCATATAAAGTGGCGGAAGAAAAGCTTTGGATGCTTTGGAGAGATTTTTCAACTTATCCATTCCGCCCCTCGAAAGCAGATTCACATAACGTCTCGGAGTGTTCGCCGCGATAACTCTGATCTTATTCACTTTCGCAAATTCTACGATCGGCTTATAGGCAGATTCATAGTTTTTCCAGAGCCGCATATTTTCATTGAATTTCGATTCCTGGATATGACCGTCCAGATACTCATCGAGGATCAGTTGCTGGTCTTTTTCAAATATTTCAAGTGAAAGGACAAAGGAATGATTCTTTGCAAGACTTTGAAGGAGTTTCAGTTTTTCAGAATGCCCGGCCACATCATCATGTTCCTCACCGATCAATAGCACATCGGAAGAGCGGAGTCTTTCGGAAATCAGTGAATGCGAAAATTTTTCCCCAGAGGACGAATCAATGATCCCGGGAGAATTTTCTTCCTGGGAGAAAAGATATCCGGAATCAAAAAGGATAACCAGGAAAAAAATCAGGATTGGAGAATACATTATTACTTAGACTTAAAAAAACAGAATTGCAGTGACCGTTTTCAATGGTCACTGCAATTTTCTAAATCGAAAGAGATAGGTTTGTTGTTAAGGAGTCACAGAGATTACTTCATCCCTGTTGACTAAATTTACTATGTGTTTGTATTCAGCAGAGTTCTTACCATATTTCAATTCAGTAGCACGGAGTAAGTGCACGTTCTTTTTATATCTGAACTTGAACATCTGGTCTTCAGATCCACCACCATATTTCTTGATCATGTTTTCTTCAAATGCATAACAGCTTGCAAGATACTTGTGAGCAGGATATTCTTTCTCATTGTCGTCTATCTCAAGATAGAGTTCAAGAATAGGGATACACTGTGGAAGATTCTGTAAATCATATTCTGCAATTATCCAGGATCTATATACATCCGAAAGAAGCCTTTTGTATTCCGGTCTTTCTCTCAGATCAGGATTTGTAATTTCATCTAAATGGTTGATCGCTTTTGTGAAATAAGAGACAGCCTGTTGTTTCGCTCCAAGTTTTTCCCTGGATACAACTCTCTCTTCTCTTGCTTTGCGATCCACTTTTTGCCAGTACCACTTTTCATCGAGACGCTTTTTTTCAGCTTCGTCTTTTCTGAATTGTTCCACGCTTTCTCTCATTTTGAGAATCGTGTTCATACCGGATTGGAAATTGGAAAGTGCCAGGCGGAATTTGTTGTTCGCAAAAGCTTTTGAAAGCTGGTGCAATTCCTGGAACGCTCTATGGTATCCTTTAAAATCAGGATTCTTCCAGAGTGCTTCCTGTTCCTGAACATCTTTCTTTCTTTTCTTTTGTTCTTCTGTCAGACCCTTGTCATCGTCTTCCGGAACTAGTTCCCCTTTAAGGAGTTCATCTTTCGGAACATCAGCCTGATTTTGTGGCTGATTCTGTGGTTGGTTTTGCGGCTGGCCCTGTGCAAAGATGGCGCTCAGGCTCAGAGACACAAAAAGAATAATTATCTTTTTGACTATCTTCATTTCTTACACCCTTTCTCTCTTTCAATATTAAGAATAGTATTACCTTATTCTCAATACAAAATATCGGAATATCTCAATTCAACATAAACCAATTACTGACAAATATTTAAAAGACATCTAATTTATTTTCACAATAACGGAAGAATAGCGACAAAAATTTGCAATTCATTTGGATCTGTCCAGCACCTGGTCCGGCTGAAATTTGCAGTATTTAGCCGGAATTTGTCGGAACTCCGACGATTTTAAGGGGTTGAGCCCAACAACAGCGCATATTAGCCGGAGTTTTGTCGGAACTCCGACAGGCTTAGCACCGAGCAGAGTGTCATTGTTCCGATAATCAGGAGACATAAAATTCAGCCCATTTCAAAATTACCGTGCATTCAACTCCGATTCAAGAAAAAATAAAATTTAGTTGAAGTATGCTCAAATCAGAGTTTTCGTCTATTCGAATGCATCTAACTGATTTTATCACTGAAAAGGCAGGCGTAGAATCGTGCCCTATCTGCGGAGGCATTGGTTTTTTCCTGGAAGAAAATGTTCCCGGATCGAGATCCGGTGTATTATCACTTTGCAGTTGCATTTCAGAAAGATGTGGAACCTGTTTTTCCAAGGGAAAGCCACCCTTCCTTGACTACGACTCTGCTATCGACAAAATGATTCCATGTTTTTGTCACGATGCAAGAAACAATCTGCATTCTCTCGAATCAATGCTCATTAAGTCCTGTATTCCGCCAAAATACCGTTTCAAATTTCTGGACAACATTGATATTACCGGGGACAAAGTCATCACAATGCTCGCTGCTCATGACTGGGCTTCAGAACTTGTATATAGGTGGAATGAGCCTAATTTCAGACGGAATGGTATGTATCTCTGGGGAGGTACGGGTTCCGGAAAAACCTTACTTGCCTGCGTAATTCTAAACGAGCTCATGATGAGATACAATGCTGAGTGCAGGTATGTTAAAATTAACCGAGATTTTTTAAGTGCACTGAAGGATACTTACCAGAAAGACAGTGAACTTCATGGACAGGAACGTTCAATAGAAATGGAGATCGCAGATGTTGATGTTCTGGTTATCGATGATTTCGGGGTTCAAAAGGAATCGGAATGGGCAAATGCGAAATTGTACGACCTGATAGATGCCCGCTATGAAAAAGAAAAATTGACACTTCTTACATCCAACTCCCCTCTCGTTGAATGGAAAGATAAAGGAGAAGGAAGAATCTATTCACGCCTCCTTGAAATGACGAGACCTCTTCATCTTGACTGTCCGGACTACCGGCTGAAATTCCAGGACCATGTCTTCAAATAACATCTGCTTTATTTCCATTGGCTCAAACATCGGGAATAAGGAACATTACATTGAACAGGCAAAATTTGAACTATCAATTCACCCCGGTATAGGCATCCTGAAAGAATCAGTAAATCTTTTTACAAAAGCACTGGAAATTACGAATCAACCGGATTTCCTGAATACTGTGATTAAAATAAGAACCTCTCTTTCTGAAAACGATCTTCTGGAAACTCTACAGGGAATCGAATTTAAATTGGGCCGTATAAGACGATATGACAAAGGTCCAAGAGAAATTGATCTGGATATTCTCACATATGGAAATAGGGTTCAGCAATCAAAAAACCTGCATCTTCCGCATCATTCTCTTTTCACCAGACCGTTTATCCGCAAATTGATTTGCGGAATGGGAGAAGAATCGCTTTATTCGTTATTTAGAGAGGAAAATTTTGCGAAACATCATTAACCTGTTCAAAAAACGGAAAGAAGAGAAAGAAAAAATTTCTGTCATTACGTGTTACGATTTTACTTTTTCAAAAATACTTTCAGAAACTACAATCGACTGTCTGCTTGTTGGAGACACTCTGGGAATGATTATCCAGGGACATCCGAACACTCTACCTGTCACATTGGATGAAATGATCTATCATGCCAGGGCAGTGAGGCGTGGGGCTCCTGAAAAATGTATCGTGTGCGATCTTCCCTTCATGAGTTACCAGGTCTCAATCGAAGAAGGAATACGCTCGGCGGGACGGGTCATGAAAGAAACTGATTGTGATGCAATCAAAATCGAGGGTGGAACTGAATTTTGCTGTGAATTAGCAGAGAGCCTGATCCAGATCGGGATACCTGTCATGGGTCATCTAGGTCTGACCCCACAATCCGTTCATACGTTAGGCGGTCACCGATTACAGGGAAAAGAGATTTCGACTCAGGAGAAACCTCGAAATGATTCCAGAGTCCCTTGGAAGAAAGATAACCGGGGAATTACAAAATTGCGCAACTATTGGAATCGGGGCCGGAAGAGAAGTCGACGGCCAGGTTCTGGTTTTATATGATCTCCTCGGATTAATTAAAGATTTCAATCCAAGGTTTTTAAAAAAGTATGCTGATCTGTTCACAACAACAAGAGAAGCTGTTCAGAATTACTCCAGCGAAGTGAAAGATAAAAAATTTCCGGGCAAAGAGAATTTTTTCTGAGATACAAAAAACAGGTAATCATTCCTGTTGTCATTCTGAACATAGTGAAGAATCTATTATGTATCAGATTCTTCGTTACATCAGAATGACAGATTGATCTCGGTGACCCGGGCGTCCTTCTTCGATCTAATCACTCTTTCTTTGCGTCCTGGTGTTTTTGCGAAAAAAAATTTTCTTTATTATTACATACTCTCAGTAGAAACAAACGGCTTCCACAGCCCGGAATTCCGCTCGCGGATTTCGGCAGGACCAAATTTATTTTTATAATTCATTTTCGGATGTCCGTGCAGGTAAAGACCCAGATGAAAATATTTGTAGCCATTTTGAATTGACCATTCGATTCCATTAAGTATATTCAAAACCCCCAGGCTTCGCTTTTCTTCTTGCGGGTCATACACAGAATAAACTGCAGATACCGATTCCCTGGCTATGTCAAAAATTGCGAATGAAAGCAACCTGCCATTTTCATCCGTAGTCTCCAGTTCTGCCGATGAAGACGGATTCGAATACATCTGGGAATACATATTGTCCAGAATTTCTTCCGGTATGAATTCCTCCGTTTTCCGGAAAATCTCGGGAAGTTTTTTCTGAAAATGCTGTGAATACTGATAACGCAGATATAATTCCTCTTTCTCAGTTGTTGAGTGTGGAGTGATCATGCGAACAGTTAAATTACTATTTAGTTTAAGAATCTTTCTTTGAGATTTCGAAAATTTAACATCCCGTAACGGAATACGATAACTCGTACATTCGGTACATGCCCTGCAAGTATGAATGTAATATAGATTTGCATATCGCCTGAATCCATCATTTAAAAGTTTCTCCTGTTCCGGGATGGAAATGGATGGCGAGGAAACTATGTAAGATTCGCGACTGATTCTTCCCGCGTAATATCCACATTCTCTTTCTTCAGAAATTTTTAGCTCTTCCTCATTTTCCATGTAACCTCAGGGCATATTTATTTTCACAGTTGAAGTCGATTGTATCTGTTGTAAACCCTGCAAACCAGGAGTCAGAAGGAGATGAACCGCTTTTCCCTGCGATTTCAAAATCCAGATTACGTCTGTAAAATTCTTTTGCTGTGCCTTCAGTAACTACTGTTTTAAGAAAATCAATGATCATCGAAACTGTGGTCCTTGAAAATATTCTTTTCATTCTATCTCCAGAAACAGGTTCAAAGTCGGCTAACGTAACTCCTTTCCTGTCTGATATCCTGCGGACTGAAAAAACGGGAGTCCGGATTCCTCCGTTAGCCAATACCAGGTATCCGGCAGCCAATTCAAGAGGAGTTAAATCGATTGAACCAAGGGAAAGTGAGGGATTATCCATAATCCGGTTACCTGGTGAAACTTCTTCGATCCCAAAAATCCTCCTGGAAAGTCCAGCCATTTCATGAACTCCTGTCATCTGGATCAGCTGGACAGCCACAGTATTTATCGAAACAACAATAGCCTTCTTGAGTGTTACTTTTCCGAGATAATATGGATAGAAATTTTTCGGCTTCCACGACAACCCTTCCCTGTCCAACATCGAAACAGGTTTATCTTCAAAAAGAGAATCAGGGAGAAAACCCTTGCTTTCTATTGCGAGTGCGTAGAGAAAAGGCTTGATTGTGGAAGAAATCTGGCGGCGGCTACTCACTGCACGGTTATATTTATTTTCAGCTGAATAATTTTTTCCTCCGATCATTCCCCGGATTCCACCCGTTGTTACGTCAAGCGCTATTGCTGCAATTTCAGTGTTCCTGAAATCAAAAGGCTGCTTTGATGAATCCTGTTTTTTTTTCTCTATGAAGTGGATCTTCGCCCGATCCTCTATGAATTTCTGGTATTCGGGATCAATGGTAGTGAAAATATCCAGTGAAACGTTTCTTTCTTTGAGTGAAATATTCCTGATTTCTCCAAGACAATAATCGATAAAATATCCCGCTGTCTCCGGAATTCTGTTCCGGTAAATTTCTTTTTCTTCAAAGGGTCTGACAAACGATGAATTCCTGCCTATGTCCCGGCTCTCCGAAAAATTCCCTTGTGAGTTTGAACTACAGTAATCCGGAAAAAAATAATGTGTGTAAAAGAGAATGTCATCCTTTGAGTAAAACCTGTATGAAACGGGATTCCTGCACTGGTCATCAATCGGAAAAACCGGTAGATCCAGGAGAAATAAAATAATAATTCCGAATATCATTCGTAGCGTCTGTCAGAATGATTTTTTAACACCATCAATGTTTCGCAGCATTTGTCGAACCGGTTTTACCAAACTGCCCCTCTCCCACACCCCTGCTTTCGAGGAAGGCTCCCGTGTAGCTGTTTTCAATAGTCCTTCCGGAAAGATCCGAGATTTTTCCCGATTTCTCTGACAAAATCTTTCCTATAATCGGGTCACGGGACACAAGTCTGAAAATTTCAAGTATTTCTCTTGCAGTTGATACTGATTTCACCGAATGCCCGGTTGAATCCATAAACCGTGTCCGGGTAAATCCATTTCGGCTCACCCAACGATTCATTGCACCGACAAATTCTCTTTCAGTTCCTTTGGCATTGATCGCAATGGCGACTGACGCATCGTTCGCAGATGAATTGAGTAATGGAACCAGTAGATCCCGAAAATAATATTTCTCTCCGGGAACAAGTTTTCCTTTGGCGTTGTTTCCCATTTTTGCAGGGATAATTACAATTGATTTTTCGGTTAAAATCTCTCTGGCTGTGATAGCTGTCACGAGCTTCGTCAGGCTTGCAACGGGAAATACCAGATCTTCATTTCTTTTAAACAGAATTTTTCCGGTTTTACTGTCCTGCAAAATAAATGATCTCACATCAAAATTCAGAGGTAATTCACCGGCAAACCCGGGATAAATACAGGGAAGAAAAAAGAGAAGAATGACTAAAGAATACTTATGCATTTTTTCCGGAATACTTCCCGATCTGTTTTCTTAAACTAACACCCTGCGTAAAGCAGGATGTTGCATTGGTATTAATTGAATCAGGTAGAAGGTTTATCGATAGCCTGTTTCAAAGAATCGAGAGCTCCTCCCGGACCTTCGTCAGTTTCCTTATGTTTTTCCAGAACTTTCTTCAATTTTTTCAATGCTGCAGGGTTCTATCTCAGTCCCTCCAGAAAATTGTATTGAAGTTCTCCAAATACAGAAGCACGAACCTGTCCATCTGAATTTGACAAAACGCCGATCAATGCTTCTGCACACTTTTCTTCCTTCTGGTAGCAAGAACTCGCTATGAAAGTAGTTTTCGGATCTGTATTATTAGCCGCTTCAAAAGATTTCCATTTCACTTTCGCGAAAAAAGATTTATCACCTTTCTCGAGAGCCTCTTTCATTTTATCTGAAGGTCCGGCGAACAAAGTAATTGTCGCCATGAATAGAACTGCAAAAATTCCTATTTTTGTTATTTTCATAGAGTATCCTGTTTTAATTTTATCCAATCAGAAAATTATTCTCTGATTGAGTAAACATATTTTTAAATCGGGAGATAGTAAACAGATAGAATATTCTATTCAGTTTTTTCGATTGATAATATTTGTGCCGGATGCCCACCATGGCATCGTCATTACACATCATATTGACATCACATCCAACAAAACACATTGTATTTTGCAATATGGCTGAGGCCGGGGAAGATAATTACTACCCTCGCCTATTGATCTCCAATTATTTCGCTATCTTCTTTTTCAGTCTTTCACGGTATTCCAGAAAAGGGAAAAGCTCAACCTCAGATCCCTGAGCAATTCCGTCTTCATTATAGTCAAATGGATCATCAATGTCCCGGATAAGGCGATACATATAAACATAAATGAGGAAAACAAAGCCTACGAGAACGATTTCTGCGAGTATCGTCTTGAAAATAGCTATCATCAAAAAGAAAATTGCAAGGAGCAGGAGTTCAAGAAGTGCATATCCATATGCGATGAAGTCTTTTTTTTTGATAACATTGATCCGGCTAATTATTTTTCGCAGTGCACTAAGTTCATTGATTACTCTCAGGGCAATTGGGGCTGATCCAGCTTTATCAATAGCTACGGCCAGTTCATTCAGAGAGTTAACCTTTACAAAAACCGTTTCGAGATTCAGCTTATTTGTAAAAAATCCAAAAACTGACTCCACGACTCCGGCAAATTTTTCCAAACTGTTTTCAAAACCAAGGGGATTTTTAGATGCCTGGGCAAACAAAAGAGATTCTTCAATTGTTTCGAGCGAACAGGCTATTTCAGAAGGAATCTTTTCACTTTCTTTGTAATCCGCCATTGTTCCGGCCAGCATGAAACCAATGAGAAAAATGCCCCCGGTAAGTACAAGAGCTATGTCCGAAAATTCGAGGAATCCGCGAAGGTTTAAAACCTCTGTCAGTATTACTTTACAGCCCAGCGCGAAAGCAACATACGGCAACGAGGTAAATAATAATTTCCATGTCAAAATCATGAGTAGTTGTCCCTTGAATGCGATTCAGCCGGCGATTCATTTTTCACGAAACGAAGCATATTTGAAAATAACTTTTGTCTGCTCAAGAATTCATCGAACCAAAAAATAAATTGAACATTTCAGTATTCAATGTTCAGTTCTTTGATCCTTTTATCCAGAGTATTCCTGTTGATACCGAGGTATTTCGCAACCCTTGTCTTAGTGTATCGGAATCTTTTCAGGGCATACTGGATCAGCCGGGATTCGACTTCTCCGACTACGACTTCGAGTGCTCTGCCGTCTAACGCATCAAGGTTCGAGGGATTATAGAAAGCAGAACTTATTTCAAGACCATTCCCGTTATCGGCAATTTTTTCAGCGACCGGTTGAATTACGTTTGAGTTTTTCGTGTTGATTTCTGAAAAATCAGCTATATCGAGCATTTCAGTCTGAGAGAGTACCACGGAACGCTCTATTACATTCTCCAGTTCCCGGACATTTCCCGGCCACGAAAAAGCAGAGAGGAGTTTGTGTGCTTCCCGGGAAATCCCTTTGATAACCTTTCCATTTTCTTTCGAATATTTATCGATAAAATGAGAAATTAATAGAGGGATGTCCTCGGGCCGGTCACGCAAAGCAGGAGTGTGCATATTCACTACATTCAGCCGGTAATAAAGATCGGAACGGAATTTTTTCTGTTGTATTAGTTCCTCAAGATTTGCATTTGTTGCTGCAAGAATTCTGATATCCACTTTTCTTGCCTTCACGGAACCTACTGCTTCAATCTCTCTCTCCTGCAGAACCCTGAGAAGTTTTGACTGGAGATTCGGATCCATCTCACCAATCTCATCGAGAAAGATTGTCCCTCCATCGGCCAGTTCAAACTTCCCCTTTTTATCGGCCACCGCTCCTGTGAAAGATCCTTTCTTGTGTCCGAATAGTTCGCTTTCCAGCAGATTTTCCGGGATAGCGGCGCAATTGATTTTAATGAATGGCTTATCAGAACGGTTGCTATTGTAATGAATTGCAGAAGCAATCATTTCTTTACCGGTTCCGGATTCACCTGTAATAAGAACAGACGCACGGGAATCAGCAACCAGATTTATTTTTTCAAATAACTTTTCCATGATTTTTGATCTTCCGATCAGGGATCCGAATTTATACTTATCTTTCAGTTCCCTTTTCAGCAGAATGTTCTCGCGGGAAATTTCCTTCGTTGCCTCGTCTACAAGATTGTGTATCCGGATTGCCTGGGAAATAATCGACGCAACGACCTGTAGAAAATCCAGGTATGTCTGGAGATCCGAATTTTTCTGGTGGGCTATGAAGACACTCACAACTCCAATTATAGAAAGATCGCTCGTCACCGGTACTGAAAGTAGAGATACATTGTGTGGATCATTCTTGAAATGGGAAATATAACCAACCCGGTCGAGGAACAAAGGATCATCCGCAACTGATCTGACTATAGTAGCCTCTCCACTCTCAAAGACTTTTCCAGTAAGGCCTTCTCCCGGCTGATAAACTCCTTTGTCTCTTTCATCCTGGGTCAGACCCACAGCCGCAACAAGCTTGAGCCTTCCCTCTTCCGGGAAATAAAGAACCAGGCTTCCCTTTTCAAGTTTGAGTGATTTCTCAAGAATAAACATGATAGAGTTGAAAATTTCATCCAGATCGAGAGATGAAGTAACTACTTTTGAAATTTCAATCAAAACCTGCTGGATCTTATTTTTTTGCTCCAACTGACGGAAAGTCTGCAGGTTTTTAAAAATCTGCGCCGCCTGGTTTGCAAGGATGGAAACAATCGCAAGATGCTCTTCTGTAAATGCATTGATCCTGTTTGAATCAAGCGAAATGACTCCAATTATGTTATCTTCAACGATCATTGGAACAGCCATTTCAGATTTTATTTCTTTTTTTATGGCAATATAGTTGGAATCCTTACTTACATCATTGATCAAAATTCCACGACCTGTTGACGCAACAATACCGGTGACTCCCTGGCCAATTTTCAGTTTCACTTCACGTTTCACTTCCGGGTTAAGTCCCCTTGAGGTGACAATATCCAGAATATCTTCCTTTGGATTAACAAGCATCAGTGAGCCGGATTCAACACCGCAAAAACTGATACACCTGTCCAAAATCAGATCCAATAAGCCATCCGGATCGAGGGTCGAATTCATTGCCGTGGCAACCTCATGGATGGATAAAAGTGGATTCAGGGAGGCTTTTTCTGTCATAGTGCCTAAAATCACAACAGATTGTCCTTTGTATGGTCAAGTGTATTTTTTTTAGACATTTTTAAACAGAATTCAAAATTGCCAAGTCAGCCTGGCAAAGATTTGAAAGTAAGAGAGGCAGGTGCAAAAATTGAGCAGGAAATTTTTTTGTATTCATTCCGGATTAATGTGTTACAATTCATCGATATAGCTGAAGTCTGTTGAATCCGACTTGATTTTACTTGTTGAAAAAACGATAATTTACTATGGCCTGCCTTCTCTGCGGTGAAATTAGAATACCTGATGGACACACTGTTGCGAGCGGTAAATTCCATTGCAATACTTGTGGCAAGGAATGGTTCCTCGAAAAAAGAAAGATACAACGGTTCCCAAGACTCCACACCTCAAAAGGCATTTCTGATCTAATACTCGAGTTCATCTCCCTCTTCAATTCAAGCCAGGATATCGAAGACCTGCTAACGCGTGTAGTGTCAATAATCTGTACAAAATTATCCGTTGAAAACGTAGGTATCCTGTTTCTGGAAGAAGATCTGAACCATCTCAGGATGGCTAAGTTTATGAACGGAAATACCGGAGTGATAGATAGTTTAAATAAATTCAGGGTCAAATTTGATCGCGCATACGGACCTGTTGCAGCCTGTCTTCTCGACAAGAAATCAATGTACTACCAACTGGAAGATCAGACTGCAAAAAACTACTATACCTATAAAAGAATCGCTAAAATTTCAACGCAACTTGCAATCCCAATTGTATTCCGTGGAACTCCCCTTGGAGTAATATTCATTGATTATAAAAAATTCGATGAAAAGAAAATCAAACAGGATCTCTATCTTCTCGAACTGGTTGCAGGTCAATTTGCAGCAGCCGTCAGGAATACTCTACTTTTTGAAAGAACGAAAAGACAATCGCGGAATTTCCAGAATCTTCATATAGCCGGTCTCACTTTAAGCAGACTCTATTTTGACAATACGCTCGAAATGATCAAAATGATTCTGCTTACCCTGTCCGGATTTGTAGACACTGATATAAACATCCTCAATGAAAATAATAACAGCCTTAGTTCTGTAACCGCGCATAAACTGCTAAGATCGGCAACTACCATCGATATTTCCACCGACGAAGTTGATAAAAATGAATATCACCGTTTCGAGGAAATTTTCAAATATGATGAATCAATCGTAGTCAGTTCTGAAAAATTTCAGATTTTAAAAAACATCGGGTTTGAGAGGGACCAGGTGCTGATCATCCCGCTCTTCAAAGGAGAAGGTAACGATTATATATTTATGATCGGAAGAAGATCTGACACGGGCTTTACGTCAGATGACATCGAAGTGCTTTCGGCATATTCCGCACAGGCAAAGATAACAATTGAAAATTCAGTTTTATACCAGAAAATGGCAAAGCAACAGCGTTTCGAAAAAGAAATTGAAATTGCAAGAGAAATCCAATATGCATTGCTTCCAAAATCCATGCCGACTCATCCAAGATATGAATTCGGCGGGTTCATGATTCCGGCGCGCGGGATAGGTGGCGATTATTATGACATCATAGTTTCCCCAAATACAAATGAAACTCTGATCTGCATTGGAGACGTCTCCGGAAAAGGAATTCCTGCAGGTCTTGTTATGGCAACAGTCAGAACAATCATTCACTCTCTTGTCAGAAAAAAATATTCAACATGGGACATCGCGCACGACGTCAACACATATATATATCATAATTACAGAGATTCGGCACTTCCGCGATTCATGTCCATCATCGTTCTCCGATGGGACAGCACTACAAATGAATTTCAGTTCAGCGGGGGAGGTCACGGAGATTTATTGATCTACAGGGCAGCAGAGAAAAAAATTGAAATTATTGCTACGAAAGGCATCATACTCGGGGTAAAACCGGATATCTCTGAATATTTCAACATGGGAAGAATTGATATGAATGTGGGCGATGTTATGCTAATGTTCACCGACGGGGTTACGGAAGCCATGAACAAACATGGCGAACAATTTGATGAAGAAAGATTGCGCAATACATTCATGAAGAATTCCGAATTGCATCCCGAAGAAATGTTATCAAAGATCTATGCAGATCTGAAAATTCACACCGATAACTTTGAACAAAATGACGATATAACTCTCCTCGCAGTAAAACGCTTTAATTAAATTGTGAATATTTCAGCGAATACAGAATCTATTTTTATCAGGGCCTGGGACAGGTTGATAAACTATCGGGAACTACTGACTGAAAATCATGCCGTCATCGGATATTCCGGTGGAAAAGATTCCACGTTGCTTCTTAATTTCTATTCTTATCTTTTTCAGTACAAGCTGATCCCCGAACCGCTGATATATCATTTGGATCATTCTATCCGCGATAATGCAGAGCAGGAATCCCTGTTAACAATTTTTTTAGATACAAATTTCATTTTCAAAACATTTATAAAAAAAAAAATATTCCGGCGATAGCAAAAAAGACCGGTAGAGGCCTGGAAGAGACTGGAAGGATAGTCCGGTACCATGATCTAGCGAGGATTACCCGTGGGAAAAAAATGTATGCAGTTACCGGACATCACTCTGTTGATTACCTCGAAACAATCCTGATCAACCTCATTCGTGGCGGCGGTCCCGAAAGTTTAAAAACTCTGAAAATATTCGAAAACAATGTTTTCCGGCCACTGATAAAGTTTAAGATGAGTGAAATGGAGGAAATCCATGCTGGCGAAAAATGGGAGGTTTTCCTGGATGAGTCGAATGATGATACGAAATTTCTTCGCAACAGAATCCGCCGGAACATTGTGCCGGAACTTCTGAAAGAAAATCTATCTCCGGAAAAACTCTATGACAATTTCCACAATGACGAAGAAGAAAATTCTGTTGGTTCTCAAACAGAAACATTTCCGTTTCTCAAAATTGATAAACAAATGATAATCAATGCAGGCGCGGGTATTTTGAAACAGGCAATTGATATTTTTCTGAAAAGACTGCGCAAGCATCCAATCCAGAAGAAATTGTTTATGGAACTTAAACTATCCATTGACCAGGGAAAATCATTTACGAAGGAAAACAAAGAATGCATTTTCTGGAAAAGCCAAAGAAGTCATCTCTATATCATACCCAGGAATTCACCTGTTTTGAG